>NZ_CACSJM010000017.1 GCF_902706185.1 Roseomonas sp. 18066
TGCCCCATCTGCCGCAGGCCAAGGAACTGCTCGGCGACAAGGGCTACGACAGCCGCCGCTTCCGCGAAGCCCTCATCGCCCGCGGCATCATCCCCTGCATTCCCTCAACGCGCAGCCGGAAGATCCCCATCCCTTACGACAAGGTGCTCTACCGCCAGCGCCATCGGGTCGAAAACATGTTCGGCCGTATCAAGGACTGGCGCCGCGTCGCCATGCGCTACGACCCCTGCGCCCACACCTTCTTCTCCGCTATCTGCCTCGCCGCCGCCGTCCTCTTCTGGATCAAAGAGTCCTGAGCCTAGACGCTGTTCTCGGCCGATACGGCCATGAGGCCGCAGCGGGCGACTGCCGACGCACACAACTCTGGGCGTGACGTGCAGCACCTGGGACACCACCTAAGGGCTGTTGGTCTTCAGCTGGCAGTGCATCCAGCCAGACGTCCGCGGAGGCCCCGGCAGCGCAGCGCTGCCGTCAGGCGATGCCAGCACCGCCGGTGACGCCATAGATTTCGCCGGTGATGAAGCTGGCTTCCTGCGAGGCCAGCAAGACATAGACCGGCGACAGCTCGGCCGGCTGACCCGGGCGTCCGAAGGCGCTGTGCGCGCCGAACTGCTCGACCTTCTCCGGCGGCTGGCCGCCGCTCGGCTGCAGCACCGTCCAGAAGGGGCCGGGGGCGACGGCGTTGACGCGGATGCCCTTCTCGATCAGCTGCTTCGACAGCGCCTTGGTATAGGCGACGATGCCCGCCTTGGTGGTGGCATAGTCGATCAGGATGGCCGAGGGCTCATAGGCCTGCACCGAGGCGGTGGTGATCACCGCAGCCCCCGGCGGCAACAGCGGCACCGCCGCCTGGACGATCCAGTGCAGCGCATAGAGGTTGGTCTTCAGCGTGCGGTCGAAATCCTCGGAAGTGACCGCCTCGACATTGGGCCGGGTCTGCTGGCGGCCGGCATTGACCACCAGCGTGTCGAGGCCGCCCAGTGCCTCGGCGGCCTGCGCCACCAGGGCGCGGCAGAAGGCTTCCGAGGTGACGTCGCCCGGGAGGGCCACGGCCTTGCGCCCGGCGGCCTGGATCAGGGCGACGACCTCCTGCGCATCGGCCTCCTCGCTCGGCAGATAGCCCAGCGCCACATCGGCCCCTTCGCGGGCGAGGGCGATGGCCACGGCGCGGCCGATGCCAGAATCGGCGCCGGTGATCAGCGCTCGGCGCCCGGCCAGCCTGCCATGTCCCTGGTAGCTTTCCTCGCCGTGGTCAGGCTTGGGGTCCATCCTGCCCGCCAGGCCGGGGGCGGCCTGCGGCTGCCGGTGGAAAGGTGGGCGCGGATATTGGAAGCGCGGATCCTGCATCGTCAGGCGGTCCTTGCTCATGCGTCCTTCTCCTTCGTGGCGGCGGGCTTCGCCTTGATGTTGACGGGCGCATCGGGCCCGGGCTGCGGCGGCGGCATGCGGTCATAGGCCTCCGGGTCGACGTCCTTTCCGCCAGGCTTCAGCTGGTCGCGCGTCACGTCATGCGGGCCGACGCTGCCGGGCCGGCCGCTGGAGGGGCCGTGGCCCCAATTCTTCAGCCCTTCGCGGGCTGCCTTGTCGGCCATGCTGGTTCTCCTACTGGCGGCGCGGCGTGATGCGCCACACAGTGTTGGACAGGTCGTCGGCGACGATCACCGCGCCGCGCGGATCGACCGAGACCCCGACCGGCCGCCCGCGCGCCTGACCCTCGGCGTTCAGGAAGCCGGAGACGAAGTCGATGGGGGCACCGGCGGGGCGGCCGTCGCGGAAGGGCACGAAGACCACCCGGTAGCCCGTGGGCACGCTGCGGTTCCAGCTGCCGTGCTCGCCGACAAAGACGCCCTCGGCGAAGGTTGCGCCCATCGTCGGGGCGGAGAAGGCGACGCCCAGCGCGGCCACATGCGCGCCCAGGCTGTAATCGGGGCGGAGGGCCGCCGCGACCTTGGCCGGGTTCTGCGGCTGCGCCCGCGGATCGACATTCTGGCCCCAATAGCTGTAGGGCCAGCCGTAGAAGCCGCCCTCCCGCACCGAGGTCAGGTAGTCCGGCACCAGCTCCGGCCCGATCTCGTCGCGCTCGTTCACCACAGCCCAGAGCTGGCCGGTGCCGGGCTGGATCGTCAGCGCGGTCGGGTTGCGCAGGCCGGTGGCATAGGGCCGGTGGGCGCCCGTGGCGGCGTCGATCTGCCAGACCATGGCGCGGTCGACCTCGGCCGCCATGCCGCGCTCGGTGATGTTGCTGTTGGAGCCGATGCCGACATAGAGGAAGCGGCCATCGGCGCTGGCCGTCAGCGACTTGGTCCAATGGTGGTTGATCGCCGAGGGCAGCTCGGCGACCAGCGCCGGGGGGCCGCTCGCCTCGGTCTGCCCATCGCGATAGTCGAAGCGGACCAGCGCATCCTGGTTGGCGACATAGAGCGCGCCATTGACCAAAGCGAGGCCATAGGGCGCGTTGAGGCCGCTGGCGAAGACCCGCCGCATCTCATAGGTGCCGTCGCCATCGGCGTCGCGCAGCAGGGTCAGCCGGTTTCCGCTGGCCACGCCGCTCTTGCCGAGGTTCTTGATGAAGCCGGCGATGAAGTCTTTCGGCCGCAGCGAGGGGGCCTCGCGGCCGCCCGAGCCCTCGGCCACCAGGATGTCGCCGTTGGGCAGCACCAGGGTCTGGCGCGGAATGCCGAGATCCGTGGCGATGGCTTGGATCGCATAGCCCTGCGGCACCGTTGGACGCTCGCTGCCCCAGGCGGCCGGCCGCGGCACCGTCATCTCCGGCAGCAGGCCACGCTGCGGCGCCGGCAGCCCGGGATTGGCACCGCGCTGTTGCGGCGCGGGGTCGCCGTCGCAGGCGGACAAGGCGAGAGCGGCAGTCCCGATCAGCAGCATCCTGCGCATCACGGCGCCTCCCTCGACTGAAAGCCGGAATAGCCGATCCAGGCGGCGACCAGCGCGAGCAGCGCCGCGAACGCCGAGAGGTAGAGCCCTTCCGGCATGATGGCGAAGGCGTCCTTCGCGTGGACCAACGCGTTGACGAAGCCCAGCGCCCACATAACGAGCACCACGATGAAGGAGAGGGCCGCGCGCTTCCGCCGCGCCCCCGGGCTGCGGAAGACGTCGACCAGCGCCCAGAGCAGGAGGAAGCCGCCGGCCACCAGCCCGCCGGCGATCAGCCAGGCCGAGAAGTTTGCCCATTGCACCTGAAAGCTCGCCCGATAGGCGAGGTCGCTGAGCAGGGCGCCCAGGAAGAGCGGCGGCGGAAAGCCCAGCAGGATCGCCTGCAGCGGATGTAGCGACCTGGTCGATCCGGCGCGGGAGATGGCGGCCACGGCGGCTCCTTTCATGTCTTGGCGGTGCCCTGCGGTCGCGGGCTCAGCGGCGCAGGAAGGTCAGCAGGTCCTGGTTCAGCCGGTCCTTCTCGGTGAAGACCAGGGCATGCGGCGCGCCCTCGTATTCGATCAGCTCGGCGCCGGGGATCAGCGCTGCCGTCTTGCGCGCCGAGATGTCGATCGGCACGGTCGCGTCGGCATCGCCATGGATGATCAGCGTCGGCACGCGGAAGGCGGGCAGGTCGCCGCGGAAATCCGTCTCGGAGAAAGCGCGGATGCAGTCGACCGTCGCCTTGGGCGAGGCCTGCAGCGCCATCATGCTGCTCCATTCGAGGATCTCGCTGCTGACGGCGAAGTTCAGCAGCCCGGCGCCGAAAAATTTCTTGCCAAAGCCCGCCAGGAAATGCGGGCGGTCTACCTTCACGCCTTCGACCATCTCGTCGAAGATGGCACGCTCGGCGCCGTCCGGGTTGTCGGCGGTGCGCAGCAGGAAGGGCGTGACGGCGGCGACCAGTACGGCCTTGGCCACGCGGCCCGCAGCGCCATGCCGCGCCAAGTAGCGCGCGACCTCGCCGCCACCCATGGAGAAGCCGACCAGCGTCGCGTCGCGCAGGTCGAGATGCTCGAGGATTGCCGCCAAGTCGTCAGCGAGCGTGTCGTAGTCGTAGCCGTTCCAGGGCTGGCCCGACCGGCCGAAGCCGCGGCGGTCGTAGGAGATGACCCGAAACCCTTCGGCGGCCAGCACCGGCGCCTGGTACTCCCACATGTCCGCGTTCAGCGGCCAGCCATGGATCAAGACCACGGGCTTACCGGCGCCCCAGTCCTTGAAGAAGAGCTCGGTACCGTCCTGGGCTTTGGCGAAGGGCATGGTGTTCCTGTATGTGTCGGATGCAGGTAGAACCCTGGACTTGTCGGAAGGTTTTTCTGAATTAGGCGCGCGTCTGTAAAGCTTATGCTTGCCCGAAAGTTATTATATTTAACTTATGCTCTATTATGCGTCGCGACGGCGCCGGCTGATGCTGCCTTGCCATAGCGCCCGTTATGCGGCTTCGGTTTCCTCGGAGACGACAGGCGTAGGCTCATCGGGCAGCGGCCCGAAAAGCACCTCCAACACCTCATCCATGCTGCCAAGCCGCCGAAACTGCCCGGCGGGCACCTTGCTGTGATTGATGCGGAGCGGGCGTTCGCCAGTCTCGCGCCGGCCGATGCGCTTAGGACTGCTGAAGCCAGACAGGTCGGGAAGCGGCTGCCCTGGACCACCGCCAAACCACCAATAGGCCCTGGCTTCCAAGCCGAGGTCCACAGAGATCCAAATCACGCAGCCGCTGGCCTTCCCCGCGAGCGACCGGCTTACCGAGACGGCCCCGGGCCGGTCGCGAACGCCGGTTTTGAACTGGATATGCCGAACGATGGCGCCTCGTCCCATGACCAGGTCATAGCCGTGGGCGTCAAATTCTGATCGCAGGACTTCGACGTCCACGACGCCGCGCCGCCATAGCGCTCGCAGCGCCTCCCCAACGAAGACATGCTCAACGATGCGCTCGCGCAGTGTCGAATGAAGGGAGTGCGCCTCCAGCTCTGCCATGGCTTCCATTTCCTCCACTGAAGTATGAGTTCGAGACCCGTCTAACACTATTTTCGATACTTATTTTGTTCTAATATTTCTCTTATATTCGCATCGTTTTGATCGGGTCTTTTTTGGAAGAACGAAATATTTTCTGACGAGGCTATTTCGCGAGCTTGCTCACCAATGCACCAGTATCCCTTACGCACTCTGTAGTCATGCACGGCAATTATCGCGTTCGCTCGGCATCGAAGGAGGATTTGCATCGCGCAAGCTATTCGAAAGCGTCCATCAACCATGAAAAAGTCCGCTTCAGCCGCTGCAGACTGCGTCCACACATTTTCATGATAGGATGGCCACTGTTCCCTCGTGGTTTCGTCGACGGGCGTGCCCCAGGCTCCTATCGGCCCGATGTCGGCAAAGACGAGAGTTGGCTGAATCCAATCGGGATATATTTTACAGATGTCCGCGACTTTATTCAGCCACTCTTGCGAGCTATCCACAGAGGTGATGGATTTTTTCACCATCGACGCAGCGACGCAGGTGCTGCCACCTGATCCAAACTCCAGATAATGATCCGCATGCCGCGCGAAATTCTCGAACAGACACAATTCACTCGGCGACATTCGAGGTTTCATAGGCAAGACCGGCTGAGAACCACCTTCATCATTGGCTATTTTTGGCGTTGTCATCTGGCCCATCTCCAAAACCTCTAAATTCATTGTATCTCCGCTGAATCTAGGTGTCATCGTAGAGCTAGCTCTGGTTGGCGGCTGAATGGCGGAACCGTTTTTCTAATCGCCCGCCAATCCACTCATTCGGCAGGATGCTTCCAGATACCGGGCAAGACTACTCAAGCGCTTCGCGGAATATTCTGATTGAACGACGCATAGCGCCGGCCTTGCCGCTTGAGCGCTCGTGGCTCATGGTCTTTTAACCACCGCATTGGCGAGATCATGACCACAAAGCCACCCATCGCCGTCATGTCGTTCAACCGCCCTGATTATCTGCGGCAGGTCCTGATTTCGCTCGCAGCGCAGGACGATGGCAGCCATGGGGCGATCCACCTGTTCCAAGACGGTGCTGTGAGTTCGATCACTGGAAGGAAAGCCGCGGAGCCAAGCGACATTGACCGCTGCGTGGCTATCTTCTCAATAATTTTCCCCGAGGGAGTTGTCCACCGGAGCCCATCTAATATCGGTGTCGCCCAAAATTTTCTAAATGCCGAGCGTCTGTTTTTTGAGGAGTATCAGGCTGATTGTGCCTATTTCTTCGAAGATGACATGATAGTTTCGCCTTACTATTTAAGGTTGCTGGATTTTTTCTATGACATGTATCGGGGTCCGAAGAAGGTGGGATACTTTGCTGCCTACGGGCATCTGAAGGCCACCCCGGCCGACCAAGTTAAGCGTCGTACCGAGCTTCGACGTCTCGCGCACCACTGGGGCTTCGGCTTGTTCCGAGACCACTGGCTAGAGATGCAGCCGCTGATGAAGGTTTTCTACGAGGTAACCCTTGGCCGCGACTACAAGAGCCGTGACCACGACCTCATCAAAAGCCACTATCGAGGCAACGGCGTCATGGTCGGGGTCACGTCGCAGGACGACGTGAAGAAGGCGGTTTCCTACGCCCTGAACCGGCCGTCCCTAAACACCTTTGCTACATATGGCCGCTACATCGGCGCAACCGGGCTCCACATGACGCCTGAAGCCTTCGAGCGACACGGCTACAAGCTGACCGAGTGGCTCGATGGAGTGGACTTCGGGTTTAAGCACCCGACCGATGCCCAGATCGAGAAGATGGTCGCTGATGAGGTGAACGGCCGCCTCGCGAACATCGAGAAGCAAGCTGCCGAAGCCGCCGCCAAGGCTGCCGGCAAGCCAACCTAGAATTTTCGTTCCGAACTAACAATGGACTTGAAGAACGGTTAACCTTCCGCTTACATTGCTCACGGAATCGGCATGACCGGTTCCTAATCTTTGTAGTCGGGAGGCTGCCGTGGGCATGATCCATGCCGCGCTGTTCCGCCGCCGCATTTTGGTGGTTGAGGACAGCTTTTTTCTCGCCAGTCACGCTGCCGATGTTTTGGAAGAGGCAGGAGCTCAGGTCGTTGGGCCGGTGCCATGCATCGACCAGGCACTTGAACTCGCGGCATCGATGCCGCTGGACGCGGCAGTCTACAATTGTTTCCTGCGTTCGATCCGAGCGGACAGGCTTGCAGACACCCTGGATCGCCATGGCGTTCCATCTGTCGTGCTGAGCCTGATCGGCAAGGACTACAGTGATCCACTGCTGCGAGATCGTGACGTGATTCAGTGGCCGTTTAATCCCCAGCACCTGCTGGAGACAGTTTCGATAGCCATCGTCCGTCATCGGCAATCGTCCTCAACGCACTAATGTTCTATCTCGTCTCGCATCATGGCCTTGGCCTTATAACTTGTTTTTGTGGCGATTATTTGTCGATACCTCATGTAGTGCGCGATTTTTTATAGGCTGAAGTGTTTCACAGAGCGGAACAGGCCATGCTGGATGCAGTCGAGAACAACTTGCGAGACATTTTCAATAAATCTTCTGCGCGTGCCGTGAACGTTCCATTCCATCTTACATCTTTTCGGTGAGGCAGGCGCTGAAGAATGGCATGCGAAGTGCCCCTCCAATGTCGCGGTAGCCAGGCTTTGTGGCTTCGCGGCGCGGAGGCAGTGATGCCTCTTATCCCCTGGATACCCTTGGAACGAGCGCAGTACAGCTAGGTGTCGTTTCTAAGGACATTGTCCCTGCTGATGAGGCTGATGGGCGGCAGTCCCTTGAGGGCCGAGTGAGGCCTGAGGGTGTTGTAGGTGTGCAGCCAGGGATGCATGGCGCGGCGCCTATCGGCGCACGCCTGAGCGCTGCTCGGATCGATGAGCGCGCCGGGTGCCGCGGCTGGGGATGGGACTAGGTCAGAGCCCTCAATGACCACTGCTAAAAGGAAGGCCTCAGCCAGCTGCTGCACCATGGCCCTATTCAGCGTCAAGGGGCTAACCCGCAGCAGGATAGACTTCTCGGGTTCGAGCTCTTCAGCGACGAGGCTGAGCTGATAGGCGGTGATCCGCCCGTCATCGCCACGCGCATAGATCAGCTTGCAAAAGTCTCTCGTCTCCCGCGCCTCGGCACAGGGGAGGGGGATTGGACCCCTCCCGTAGGCGCGATCAGTAGGTGACGCGCAGGCTGCCGTCGCCCGTGTGGAACAGCGCCCCGGTGCCGAGCGCCGCCTTCGCGGTCGTGTTGTTGGTGTAGACAGGAACGCCGATGACCGAGACCTTTGGGGCCTGGAGGCGAACCTCCTTGCCGCCCTTCAGCAGGTTCACGCCCGCCCCGACCGAGGTGTCGCCAACCCAGGTGATCATGGACGGGTCGGGATTGGGGCTGACGTCAGCCCACGGCCCGGCGATATCCATGCCAAGGGTGGGGTGGTCGTTCAGGTCGTAATTCAGCATGTAGAGGCTCGCCACGCCGCCGGGGGCGACATAGCCGCGCGCCTTGGTATGGGACTTGCTGAAATTGGCCCCGCGCCACGCGCCATTGGTGGCGAACAGCCGCCCGCTCTTGATGAAGAAGGCGAAGTTGGTCCCGTTGGCCTTGGTGTTCGACAGATACAGCTCACGGCTCTCTTCATCCTCGCGGGTGAAGCGGAAGCTGTTGTCAGTATCGATGTAGACCTGCGTCCCGCGCATCCAGAGCGGCAGCGCGTATGACGAGAAGAAAGAAGCACCCCAGTGGATGTTCGTCCAGGACCCTTCCAGCTTCAACCCAACGAAGGTGGGGTCGGGGTAGTCGGCGTTGGCGTCGAACGAGCCCTTGTTCACCGACAGCGCCATGTTCTCGTCGCCGAGGTACCAGGCGTTCTGGTAGCCGAAGGCGAAGCAGGCGTTGAGCATGCCGCCGTCCCAGCCATACAGGCGGAAGCCGACGCCCATGCGATGCGCCACGTTGTAGGTCGCGGCGGGGTCGTCGCCCTCGCGGCTGCCCAGCGCGCCGGCATAAGTCAAGTCAAGGTCGAAGGTGGTAGCGGTCGGCGTCGCAATGACCTTCCACCGGCCATATAAATAGGACTGCACGGCGGGGGAGCCGACAGGCGGGATATCCGACAGCACGCACAGGTCACCGACCGCGAACGGATGCGGCACAGCGCCCGTGGAGACGCGGACCTTGCCCGCCCCGTTGTTGGTCACCGCGACGATGGTCGGGTGCGTCTCGAAGTCGCTGCCCCACGAAAGCATCGCGTTGTTGAACGTGATGTCTTCCATCTTGGAGACGTCGAAGCTGCCGGCCCAGTAGATGCCGTTGGTGTTGTCACCGAAGATATTGGCCAGCTTGCCGCGCGACAGGCCCGAGGCGAAGAAGGCCGTATCAAAGCCGATGATGGTCGCGCCATCCACCGTGGCGTCATTGACGTTTTCGCCATTGGTGAAGAGCATCAGCCCTTCGGGATTGGTGCCCGTGTAGCCAGCGAAGTGCGACTGGTAGGGCACGTCCAGCAGCTCCAGCGTCGTGGAGTTGATGACGTGGGCATAGTGTCGGCCCGTCAGCTCGGGGCGACCGAAGCGCTCACCTCCGACGACATTTATGAAGTGAGCACTGCGGGTATCGACGCCCTTCAGCTTGCCGTTGCCGGTCGCCTTGGCGGTCAGCCCGTGCGCGGTGTTCAGGGTGACGCGGGTGCGGTTGTAGGCCCACTCCCCCGTCCCGCCATTGGCACTGCCAGACGAGATGGCGGTGATATAGCGCCGCACGTCCTTGTTGCCGATGATGGCGATGCCCTTGCGGCGGCTCAGCTCGGTCTTCAGGTCGGCCAGGTTGCCCGCGCCCTTGGTCCAGCCACGGCGCACGATGTTGGGATTGCGGACCACGCCGCCATGCAGCCGGATCGACCAGGCGGGATCAATCATGATGCGCGGGAAAATGGTGTTGTAGTCGGACACGATGCCGATGCGCGACGTGCCGGCGATCAGCTCGCCACCGATCGGGATGGTCAGGTCAGCGCCGAGAATGTGGTAGGCGCGGGCGTTCAGCCGCACCGGGCGACCATCACGCGCGCCCGCGTCCAGCGCCGCCTGAAGGCCCGGCTGGTCGTCGGAGGCGAGCACCTGCGGCGAAGAATAGAGGTCCTCGGCGTAAGCCGTGCCGGTTGCGCCCCACCAGGCGGGGTCATAGCCCGCTTCGGTGTTCTGGCGCACCCAGCGCCCCGGCGGCCGGGCCTTGCCGCCCGTGCCAGGATGGCTACCGTAGATCGGCGTGAAGATCGCCGGGTCCTGCACGCGGGTATTCGACTTGATCACGCTTGCGACGAAGCGGCCGTTGGCCAGCGGCTGCGGGTGACCTGTGACCTCGAACGCTTGGCCGGCGAGCCAGCCGTGGTTCTCGGTGAAGGTGTACTCGGAGTAGGCGTTGTCGGGGCCGGTGCCCACGTTCACGCGCCGGGTCGTGGAGATGCTGCGATCCGGCAGGTCAGCGGCGCGGATCAGGATGGCGTCATCGGCGGGGGCGAAGCTGTCGGGCTGCCAAACGAAGGTTCCCTCGAAGCCATCGAAGGGCGCGGTGCGGCCGTTGACCGTGACAACCATGCCCGAAGAGCGGGAGGCGGCGGGGATCGCCAACATGTCGGCAAGCAGGTCAGCGACTTGGGTGGTGGCGTTGTAAGCCAAAGCGGTTCTCCTGTGGAAGTCGGGCAATCCGACCCAGGAAGGAAATCCCATTATGGGGAACAAATAAAGAACAATTTCCAGGAAGGGGACATAATTCCTGCGCCTTGGTTGTAAGCTAGTCCTCTGCTGGTTCGGTCGTGCGGGCGATCCGCCGAGAAGCTGGATGCCGGGCGTGCAGGGCGGCGGCCTCGGCAGCATCGGGCCGCAGCAGCCAGGCGGTCACCGCGTCGGGGATGCCAGCGTGGCCGTTAGCCATTTGCGTACGGTGATTGGCAGTTGATGCAGCCGCTCAGCTGCTTGGGCGCGCGACCGGCCGATCAGATCTAGGGCCTCGGCGAATTAGCTTGGCCCCATCGCCCGGATTGGCGCCAAGGCAACAGGCGCCTGGCCAGCGGGCTTTTGCACGATAATCCTGCACTATCGCCGCCATCGGCTTGGAGCAAAAGCTTTCGGCGAATGGCCTGCTATCTGGGCGGATTGATGTAGGCTGCTGGCAAGGGCCGTTCATGCCACCACGGCCTCATCGTAGCATTTTCACATTTCTTCATTCTCATACGCGGTAAGAATCTTCGTCATTCCAGGGGAAGTGCAGATAATCTTGAATCATAGAATATCTGAATAAATAATGGTGGATGGCCAGGCGACCATTGAACTCTAAAGCCGAGGCGTTTTTCGCTCAGCAAAGCGCTGAATTTCATCCACGACTTGCCCGACGTCCACCGACCATTCATGGTTTAGAATATTTGGCCGAACGACATGTAGCGCGTGACGATGGCCTCTCAGTTGAGAAATCCGCACCATGTTGTGGCGAATTGAAATCCATCTCGTCAGCACTGGCATAATTTCGAAGACCGTCTTGCCGCTACCGCGGCCCAGCAAGTGGACCATACTGGCACCATGTGGCGCCACCACCACACCGGCGCCCTGCACCAAGCCGATCTGCTCTGCCAGGGTCAATTCGGAGAGCGCAACGCAATGAAAACCGGCCTGGCTCAGGCGCACTTCTAACTGGGCTTCGTTCAACAATGGACGGCGGGCGGTGTCACGGCGCGTGAGGTAAATTCGTTCGGCCGTACTGGCTAGGGCTTGGTCCGCTAAAATCCCAAAGCCTTCGGCATAAGCTTGCCAATTCCCCATACAGGCTATGTGGCGATCGGCGACGTAGAGGCGGCCGACATGCAGCGCATCACCCACCCGGCGCAGCGGAAAAGGATTCTTCCGCAGCATTGTCAGAGCATCTAGTTGATAGGTTGGCGTCTGATCGTGCAGCAGATATGGGATCTCGGATGCCGACGCCTGCAATGTCCAGAACAGCGATGGTAGCCATTCGGCATACCAATGATAGAAGCCCGCCCTCTCTATGGCGAGAACAGCCTCGGAGACATGGTCGGCTGCAGTTTGTGCCTGCAAACTAGAAGGTACCAGAAGTCGACCAGCATCATGCAGAACCGTTCCGTCGGCCTGCCAAATTTGTCCCTGCCGGTTGACGAAAACGTCTTCATACTGTCGGACACGCGGCAGAGGTGGATTATGCAGACGTCTGCTGAAGTCCGCTTCGCGCTGGCGGATCTCGGCAAGATCTGTCGGTGGGATGGCGGCCGCATTGAAGATCGTCAGTGGCTCCGGCTGTGGAGACAGTTGCAGCGCAATGGCAGGAGTGGCGACGAAACCGTGGAGGGCTTGCCGCGCGGCCGGCGTCTCTGCGTGCCTATTAAACAATCGATTACGGATGTCGCGGGCGCGGATCGTCAGACTTTGGTCCGCTCTCTGGGCAACGGCGCGGTTGAGCACCGCTACGCACTTCATTCGCAGGTTCGGATTCAGCAGTAGCGCTGGGTCATGCAGCAAAATTTCAAGCGCTGCTTCCTGCTGTTGACCTGTGGATAGTCTCAGGGCGATTTCAGCGCGGATGTGCGGCGGCAGCACATGGTCCATGCCGGCAGCGATCACTGCTTTTAGCGCCGGCTCAGACCTAGTTTCCGCTGCCGCAGTCGTCAGATAAAGCCAAGTGCGCGGCCGCAACGCCGCAGCACTATGCGCGACAATCACCTTGAGTACATCGTCACAAAGTGCTTGCCACTGGCCCACCTTGGCCAGCTTTGCTGTGCTGAGTTCCAATGCCAGCGACGCTGTGGGTGACACCATGATAAGCACCTCAGCATCCGGTAACTTTGACGATGCCGCTGAAGACGGTAAGCGGGCAGATAGGCGAGACATCAGCACAGCCGGTGCGGACTCGAAACACGCAAAATCACGTGGGGGCAACGGCTGGCTATCAACAGCCGCATGAAACACTCTGAAGCTATGAAGAGATCCCTATGGGCATCAGAACGGAATCGCAGCCATATCCTCTTCGTTGATCTTCCACGAGACGTCCTCGTAATTGACGACGCTGTTAAACGGGAATGCTTCGAAAAGCGCTGCCTCACTCCGGTGAGTGGTCGGCTCGTACATGGCATCAACTGCAGCTATAACTCGATCCCATGGCGTCTCCTGGCTGGTCGGCTGGCCGAATGCCGGCAACGTCTTACGCCCCGCGCCCAGGTAAAAATCGGCCACGCGGTGATCGACCTCGCCGCCTGCCAAGTCCATCGTCTCGGCCTGTGATTTGCTCCGTGGCGGGAAGTAGAGACAAGGGATGCGATAGGCATCCGCCAAAATTAGCCCGTGGAATGACGTGCTGACGATCCGCTTACAGGACAAAATAGTCTCGAGCTGTGCCTTGAAGCCTTCCCAACCGGCTTGGTGGTAGGTTGGCACAACTCGCACGCCGTCCAATGGGCTAATCCGCATGCGAACTCTGTCTGCTTTCGGCTGTGCCGTCGCTGACTTTGTGGCCAGTCCCGAGATATGCGGGATGACGCCCAGTTCTATAGTCTTCTCGACCTTTGGGTTGAGAATGCGCGGCAGAAACCAACCGGGATCGCCATAGACTGCTGGTGCGTGGATCTCGTTTTCAAGCAGGAGGCGGCGAGTGTTCGGGCCGCGAGCCGCGTGGATGACGTAGTTGGTCCCCGGCGCAGGCGCGAAAGCGGTCTCCTTGTTTCCAAAGGCTCGTAGCTTCGCGTCGAAACCCGTACCCCAGAAGTGCGCCGTGCCGCGCCGGAAGCCCTGCCCAATGGTGCCAATGGCAGCCATGCGAGGGGTATCTGCTTGGAAGCTGCGCGGGTCGAGCCGGCGGCCGGACATGGCGCTTACGACCACAGCGCTTAGTGAGTCTCCGAAATTGCCAATGCCTTGCCGATCAGCACGGACCCAAGCCAGGGGGATCTTACCTCCCAGCCTCCGCATCTCGTCTTCGAGATCTGGGTAATGGCTATAAGTCCCCATGACGCCCTTCCAAAGCAGCAGCTGAGCTTAGACCATCCGAGAAATGCGAAGAAGCCCTAGGCGTAACCTTCGGCGATGGCACCAATGCATGAGGACACCGCCGCTCTAGCCCCATCTCATAGGCACATTGAGGACGGCGGATGCCGTTAAGCCAGCCTTCTGGAATTTGGAGGTAGCACGTTGTTACGATGCAGCGGCCGACGTTCCAGTGCTGCCGATCACTGAATTGGATCCGCCTCTCGGTGACCGGCGAAGGCTTTGGCGTCGTCCCCAAGCCCGCCATTGCCCTGCAACCGTCAGAACAACATCGATGAAGGGTGATTAGGGGCTTGCGCTAGGGGCCGCACAAACCAGGCCCACCTCACAAATTTGCGATGGCGGCGGCAGGATTATTTTCTTGTTTTGTAGGAACAAACGGGGAACAAAAGCCTCGGCGGCCGGATTTTCCTAAGCCGCATATTCAGCGAGGATCTCCATGCGCAATCCCGTCACAGAGTTCGGTGCCGTCGGCAACGGCACGACCGATGATACGGCCGCCATCCAGGCGGCGCTGAACACCGGCGACAGCGTTCAGCTGCCCCGTGGCAAATTTAAGCTGACCGCACCGCTGGTCTTCAAGACCCACGGCCAGATGCTGATCGGCGAGAACAAAGGGCCGTCCGGTTCGGTTCTCTATCCGGTAGGCTCGTTGCCCGCGGTTCGTTTCTCCGGCTCGTTCCTGTTCAACACCATGCAGGATCTTCGGATTGAAGCCGCCGACTGCACCGGCAATGCACTGGAGGTTGTCGGCGCTGTCGGCAACGCCGCCGAGCGGCACTACATCCGCGACATCATGATTAACAGCCCCTGGGTGGGCGCCTACGTCCGGCGCTTCAACACGCTTACCTTCGAGAACGTCAACATCCAGGGCGTGCGCGGCCCGCGCGGCTTCGTCGCCGACTGCTCCGGCACGAGCAAGGACGCGCGGCGCGGCGATCTCCTCCGCCTGAAGACGGTCTCCGTTTCGATCCACAACGCCGGCACCGCCTTCTACTTCGATGGCGACATCGGCGGCATCCAGATGGAGAGCACCTCCACTGTCGGTCCCAACATCGGCTATCACTTCGCCAACTCGTCGAACCTGACCGGCGGCAATGTCATCGCCTTCCTGCAGGCCTATGACATCCAGTGCGACTTTCCTGTCACCAATGCGATGAAGATCGACGCCCTTGAAGGCGGCACCTTCACCAGCTGCTACTTCTTCGGCGCAACCACCAACCACCTGGTGGACGCCGTTGCGAGCGACCCGCAGCTGATCAAGCGCATCAAGTTCGTCTCGTCGAAGGTGAGCGGCGGCGCTTACTGCAACATCAACTTCAAGGGCCGCGACCTCGAAGTCGTTTCCTGTGAGGTGACGGAGCAGACGCCTATCCGCAACGCCGAAGGGGTCATGATCAATAAGGGCCAGTATCCGTCCATTGCGCTGCTCGCCGGCACCGGCCGCGGGACGTTCCTCGGTGGCATCTATGGCGACCTGAACTCCACCACCCAGATCCGCAACTATGGGATCTGGCGCGAGAACACCACGATCGGCGTCTTTCCGGCGGCGATCACCGGCTACGGCATCAACGGGCTCAGCAACTTCTAAAAGCTGGCCGATCCTACACAACGCGCCTGCACAGGTGCATATGGCCTTATGCGAGGAAGCGCCCCGTCGGTTATCCGGCGGGGCTTTTTTTCCTATATCACAGCGCCCCAGATCATGATCGAGCAGGTCTGCCAATCCGTCGCGGCGGCAGGTGCCGCGCATGCAGCGCTGTGGCCTCGGCAGCATAGGGTCGCAGCCAGACGGTCACCTCATCGGGGATCGGCAGCCGACCGGTTGCCCATTGCCGAACGGTGACTGGCAACTGGCAGAGCTCGTCAGCTGCCTTTGCGCGCGTCCATCCGATGGCATCCAGCGCATCGGAGAATTCCAGATGCAGCATGGGGCGAAGGTTCATCGGGTGCTCTCGTCTGCACGATAAGCTTTAGTTATCGTGCGCAGGGCAGGGCGCGTGGGAGATGCCGCATTCATTGGTTTCACAGTGTCGTGCTACCGTTGCCCGCACGCATTAACATGGGTTTGTAGCCTTCTCGGAAGGCGCTGCTAGACTTTCGCGATGCCGCGGTTATTCGTTCGTCCCGATCACACGTTGCGCGTGTTTCCTGCTGTCCTGATCGACGACGACCAGTGGCGCGCCAAAGCGGTGCTGACGACGACCAAAGACCAGCGCACCGTGGAAGCGACTTCGCCTCCCTGCAGTAGCCCACAAGCTGCGTACAAGGCGGCCATGACCTTGGCACGTCACGCGGCAGGCCTTTCAATTTGACCACAGCCCTGGCTCATCGGGCCCGCCGTGCTGCGATCCTGCAACGCCATATTCATGGCCATGACAAATTCCGCCGATGCTAATCTGGAATTTTTTGGAGCTTGGGATAAACCGCGGCCCATGCCGCAGCTGATCATCCGCAGCGACCATTCCATCAGGGTGTCCGCTCCCTCCGAAGCAGGCTCTGATTTGTGGATCCGCACCGCAGTCCTGACCATCGCCGCAACCGGCAAGACGGTTGAAGCGACGTCGCGACCCTGCCCCAGCCCTGACGTCGCCCTGGCCGAGGTCGTGGCCATCGTCCGGCGGCAGGCTGGTTTTTCGCCCGACTGACCCCTTCCGGCGATGCCCCATTTGCGCCCATGAAAACTTCCGCCTCGCGGAATTGCGATCATCAGCGCAGTCTTCGAAGCTAGACATTACCGCTAGTACATGTCGAAATATCGGTAATTTCCAATTATTGAGAAACGGCGCCCGCCCATGACACCGCTTGCCCAGCAGATCAGCCCCGTTGAAGACCTGCGTCGGTGTGACGCGACGGTGATCAAGCTGACGAAAGACTATGGGAAGGCGAAGATGGCACTGGCCCAGCAGCCGAGCTGCGGGGTAGCAGCCGCCACCTTCAGAACAACAGGCGATATGCTGATGGAGGCCATGGCCGAGCGGCATCGCCGCGAGGCAGCTGTTGCGACAATCCGACGGCTCTTTCGCCTGACAGCCTGAAATCGGTCGATCGACATGCATCAGAATGTCGTCGCCCGCATGATTTCCTCGATCCTGGTGGTGTAGCGCTGCGATAGCTTCTGCTGCCGGGTGCCCCAGGGTCGGGCAATGCCCGTCGCCAGCGGCCGCAGGGTGCCGCGCCCGAAGCGCTCGTTGACCGCGTCCAGCGCCGCCATGGTCTTGGCCGAGCGCACCGGGTCACGGGTCTGGAACAGCCGGGCCTGTTGCCGCGCTGGGACGAGTTCGGTCAGCATGATCCCGGCCTTGGCGTAAGCGAAGCCTTCGCGCCACAGCGGCACCAGCAGGCGCATGGCCTCGCCGATCAGCGCCAGCGTGTCGCTGGTCGGCTCGATGCGGGCGCTGCGCTGCGCCGAATGCCAAGCGCTGCCGTCATGCGGGTTGGTGTGCAGGAAGACCTGCATGTGGCAGGCCTCCATGCCCTCGGCCCGCAGCTTCTCCGCCGCCCGGGCGGCATAGGCCGCGACTGCCTCCCGCATGTCGCGCCAGGCCAGCACCGGCCGGCCGAACGACCTGGTCACCGCCAGCCCCTTTCGCGGCGCAGCCATCAGTTGCAGCGGCAGGCAGGAGACGCCGCGCAGTTCTTCCTGCACCCGGCCGCCGACCACCGTCAGCAGGTCGCGGGCCATGCGGGGATCCAGGGTCAGGAAATCCGCGATGCTGCGGATGCCCAGCTGCGCCAGCTTCTCCTCGGTGCGCCGGCCGATGCCCCAGACCTCCCCTATTTCCAGGCGCTCGTACCAGCCGGCCCGCACCGCCGGGTCGGTCAGGTCGCACAGGCCCTCCAGCTCGGGATGGTCCTTGGCGATGCCGTTGGCCAGCTTGGCGATGGTCTTGGTCGGGCCCCAGCCCATGCAGGTCGGGATCTTGGCGATGCGCGCACCACCTCCCGCAGTTCCTGGCACAGGCGGCGCAGATCGCCTGGCACGTCCAGGTCGAGGAACATTTCGTCGATGCTGTAGGGCTCGACCCGCGGCAAGCGCTCGGCGAGCACCTGGTAGACCCGGCGCGACATGTCGCCATAGAGCGGGTAGTTGCTGCTGAACCAGCGCACGTCGCGCAGCTCGCGGCGCTCCCGGATCAGGTGCCAGGGGTCGCCCATCTTGATGCCGAGCGCCTTGGCTTCCGCGGTCCTGGCGATGGCGCAGCCGTCGTTGTTCGACAGCACCACCACAGCGACGCCGCGCAGCACGGGGGCGAAAGCACGCTCGGCCGAGCAGTAGAAGGAATTGCCGTCGATCAGCCCATAGGTGCTGGGCATGCCCGCTACATCCTGTCGCGGACGAGCGCCGTCGCGACACCCCAGATCTCGGCATCCTCGGGCACAGCGACGTTATGCCGGCCACGCCGGCCGGATTGCAGCCACCAAGTGCCGTCCTTCAGCGCCAGGCGCGCCACCACCACCTCGCCATGCAGCATGACGATGGCGACGGCGCCCACCCGGGGCGGCACCGCGGCGTCAGTGACCAGGATGTCGTCGGACAGGATGCCGTGCTCGCGCAGCGCGTCGCCGGAGACGCGGACTAGGTAGCGGTTGGGCCGGCGCAGATCGAGCGCGGTCTCTAGATCGATGGGGCCTTCCAGGCTGTCGCCCGCCGGCGAGACGAAGCCGGTGGTCTCGGCGCCGGTATATCCGCCGGGAGGTTCCTTCTGGCCCATGGCATCAGAGGCTGGTGCGCGCCTGCACCAGCGCATCCTGGGCGGCGCGCAGCGCCTGCAGTGCCGCTGTGGCGTGACGCTTGCCGGCCAGATCTTCGTTGTCCAGGTCGCCCAGGGCCTCGGCCGCGGCTTCGACGCCGTCGCCCAGCTCACCACCCATCTCCTCGAGCTTCTCGCGCAGCTCGATCCGCCGCTCGTCGCCGGCGCCCTCGAGCCAGGCTTTGACCATGCCTTCGACCTCGCGGCGGATTCTGTCTGGGGCCACCGGCTTGCTGGCCAGATCGGCCAGGCGCTTCAGCGCCACCTGCGTCTTGATGGGCTCGGGCCGAGGTTCGGCGGGCGGGCGGATACTCTTGCGAGCCATAGGCGTCTCCAAAGCAAGCGCCGGCAGGCGCGCGTGGCCCATGGTAAAAGGAGAACGTAAAGAGAACAAGCGGAAGGTGAGACGGAGCTTTCTTTGCGTTTGAGGCGAAGAGCGCAGACTTGGCTTTTCTGTTTGTCCGCGACGCCGCCGGCGAGGCGGGGAACCCCCAGGTCTGGGCGACGTTCTTTCATGGTTAGAGGAAAGGTCCCGAAGCATGAGCGACGACGACAAGAAGACGCCCGAGCAGCAGGGCGACCAGAAGCCGGAAACCAAGCCGGTTGACGAGCAAGCGCAAGCCGACGCCGCCAAGGAGCGCGAGAAGACAGGCGGCTACCAGTAGCGTCGGAACGCGGGGCATGCGCGGCAGCCTTCGGGCCTCGCGTGTGCAACCGCGGCGCGCTGCTGAGCCTGCCTTCCCCCCTACCCTGCCCTGGCTGGCGCCTCCTCCAGGCCCCAACGTGCCAGGCAAGCTTGTATCCAGGCGGCGTCGGGCGCCGGCGAAAGGCTTGCGCTGCCATCCCACAGCACTTCTTCCCCCTGAGATTTATCTTCTGAACCTAAGGGTGACCGGCTTCCGGTATCGCTTGCTGGCAGCCAGGCCGCCGGCGCCCGGAACAGGTAGGCGCTGGTCACCTGGCACCAGCGGCGCCCAACCACCAAGCCGCGGCGGATCCGCAGTAGGATGCCAGCGGCTTCCAAGCGATCGAGCGCCTCCTGCGTCGTGGAGCGCGCCAAGACGGCAGCTTCGGCGATCTGGCCGATGGACGGGTCACAGGCGCCGGCGCGCCCCCAGCCGCGGTAGAGCAACGCCCACAGCACGCGCAGGCCGCTCTGCAGCAGCTCGCCGCCGTGGCGGCCACTGCCAGGCTGCCTGGTCGCGCGCTCGCGCCGGCGTGCCGCATCCATCAGCCGCACGCGGTCGGCGTGGCCCAGCCGCTGGCGTTGCCAAGTTGCGACCGCGACCGAGCCCCAGCGAGCGGGCGCAGATTGTCGGATGGGCATGGCGATCTGCCAGCCCAGCACCAGGATTTTAGACGCAGATACCCCTCACCGCGCGCTTGCGGTTTTCCGAGCAGGGTCGTAGCCTGGAGTTCTCACACACCCGGGCTACGGTTCGGTTTTGAAGGGGTCGGTCTGGTAGCTCTGCTGCTGGGCCGGCCCTTTCTATTTCTGGGCGAATCAAGGCCGTGCACGGTGCGCGGCACGGTCACCATCCCCGGCCACGCTTTACATGACAAGCTAATAAATTCAGAGCTTTACCGGTTACAACCATGGTTACATGGTTACATGGTTCAGCGGTTTATTGGTTACTTGGTTGGTTGCAATTAACCATGGTTACAATGCCCCGTGCGGCTGCACGGGGCACGTCCGTCAGGCCCCCATTTTGTCCAGATACTGGCGGATGGCTTCATCAAGCAGCGCCTGCTTCGACTGGCGCGACTTGAACGCTAGCGTCCGCAGGCGCTCGTTATCCGAAGCGAGGATGCGGATTGTTAGCCCTTCCCGAGCCTGGGTAGCCGGCGCGGCCGGCGCCGGGTCGGGCTTCGGCGGCTCCACCCTAGTGGGCACGTCCTCTTTGCGGACAAGAAGTGATGCATCAAGACGCGCGGGCGGCGAGGCCATAGCGTTTTCTCCGAGCGAGGCGGTCAGCGATATAGGTCCAAAGCTGCGCAATTTCGGCGCCGCTGGCCGAATGCGGGTCGAGCTCTCCGGCCGTGCGGCCATCGGTCATCGAGGCCGCAAAGTCGACGCGGTTGTGGATCTCGACGGGTGCCAAGGTGCCATGCTGGCTCAGCGCCCGGATCGCGTCGGTTTTCAGTTTCGAGCGGCTGATCGCCTGGTTGATGACGAAGACCATGGGACGCCCGGCCTGCTCGACCAAGTCGACGGTCGCGCCCACTGCCCGAAGATCATGCGGGCTCGGCTTCGCCGGAATGACGACCAGGTCAGCGAGTGCCACGGTCGCAGCGATGCTCTCCGTGATGGCCGGGGGAGTGTCGATGATGCACAGCTGCACGCCGCTCTGCTCGAGCCGCTGCAGCGTCGCTGCCAGCCCTTCCGGCAGGATGCGGACCAGGACAGGCGTTTCCGGTTCGCGGACGCGGAACCAACCCGAGAGGCCTGCCTGCGGATCAGTATCGATAACCGCGACGGGGCTTATGCCCTGTCGCTCCGCCTCGACGGCCAGGTGGCCGGTCAGAGTTGTTTTCCCCACGCCCCCCTTTTGGCTTGCGATCACGATGGTCTGCACAGGTCACCTTGCATGGTTACAAGCAACCATGGTTGTAACCATGCAACCCTGGTTGTCGCAAGACCAAGATGCTTTTCTGTTGTCGGGGGAACGCGATGAGGAGGCCCGGGCGTCCAGCACGTGTATCAAGCAACCAGACAACCATGCCTGTAACCATGCAACCACGGTTGTAACCACGCAATCATGGTTACAAATGGCTGGATTGGAGCAAGGGAGGCAATTCCGGATTCAGGGTGCTGGCTTGCTCGAGGGTCAGGCCGGCTGCGGCGACGACGTTCATGATGGATGCGGCGGTGTCCATGGCGGCAAAGCCCGCCGCCATGGTGTTCGGCATCTTCTCGCGGAAGCGAAGCGCACAAGCGATGGCCTCCTGCATCTGACTGCTGCGCTCGTGGCTCATGCCGCGGTTTCCTTCTTCTTCACCGGCGACACACGGAAGCGCTCCAGCCTGGCTAAGCCGAGCGCGGTCAGCACCGCCGGCGACGGCGGCGTGTGATTGTTGTGGACATCGCTGATCTGGCTGGTGGTCAGGCCTACCTCACCAATGCAGAAGGCCAGCGGCGAGGATCTCCTAGCCTGCCTCGCCGAGTGGTCGCGCGAGGTGTCCGACGTGCATGCCGCCATCCTGGACGGCCTGCGCGACGGCAAAATGTGCGCCGATGACGCGGCTCGCATCGAGGCCGAGACCATGGACATGCTCGGCGATGCCAAGCGCCTGCTGGGCGCTCTGCGCGCCCGGGTGCAGGACGCCGCAGGCCGCGGCGGATAGCAGGCCGCCTGATGCCCGCCGGCACAGCCAGGGCGGCGCCGGCGCTGCGCGCCACCCCCCAGCCGTTCCACCTCATGCTCGAGGCGATCCCCCATGCCTTCCCGTAGCGCCGCCGAGCGGCTCAGCCATTCGCGCTTCGGCCTGCCGGCCGGGCGCAACTTCGTCGTCACCGAGCTGAACCGCGACGCCGAGAGCGATACGCACAGCCTCACCCTTTGGGGATAATCCGTGGCCAATGCATCTGTGCTGAGGAGCCCGCCGACGGAAGCGGGCGCCTACAGCGGCGGCGCGTGGCGGCCGCCCTTGCCGCTGCCGAACCTGACCAGCCAGGATCCGGAGCGGGTCGCCCGCACGGTCGACGTGAACCTTGCCAGCACGCAGTTCCGCGTCGACTGCGGCCGGCCGTCGCTGATTAGCCAGTTCGCGCTGATCAACTACAACATGACCACCGCCGGCCTATTGCGTCTGGTCCTGACCGACAGCCCGACCATCCGGCCCGACCGCCACCAGTCCCACCCGACCTCAGGTCGTTGGCAAGGCGTTGATCTACTGATCAGCTTCGCCATCGATGAGATGAACGGGCTTGAGGGCGCTTCCCTTTAGATTCTGCAATAGGGCGACCAGAGGGTTGTCCAACGTTACTGCCTCGGCTTCAGCCTTCGGGCCGTAAACCTTGGGTAGCATCTTGGACACGAACCACCTGGCTGCATCGAAGCGCAACCGGGCAAGCTGCGCGTCTCCCGTGGCAGTCATCGCCTCATCAAGGGCGGCTTCCGCCAGGGCATGGGCCTGGGCCTCACGCGCCCGTGCGTACTGCGCCGAAAAGCCATTTCGGTCCTCGGCTGCCCAAAGCCGGACCGTGCTATGCGCTGGCATGCCCCGATCTCGGCAAATGGAGGTAAGGGTCTCGCCAGCGGCCATACGCTGCAAAATCCTCTCAACGACCTCCGTGCGGTAGGCACTCGGGCGGCCCGTGGGCCGGGAAGGGCGCAAGATAGCTTTGCCGGTCACGGGGAGGTCTCCCTATGTCTGTATGAGAAAAGAAGTAATTTACAGCACTACCGAAAATAATGGAATCAGATAAAACCTTCTAATTGTCCAATTTCTACACGGCCCAAGCATCTGAGTTAGCCTTTGATCCAGATCCGTCGCGAAATCTGAATATATCCTGATCTTGGTCGGAAACGCGGGAGAACTCTGCTTGTCATGGTGGCTCCAAAACTTCTGCATCAGCCGCCTCGTCACGAACCAGACGGAAAGTCGTGATCTCGCTCTTCAACAACCCTGCAAGCTGAGCCTGCGGATCAGCAACGTCAGGGCGTATCAAGGCTTTGGACGGCCGGCGCTGCCCGGGGCACGTATAAGTGGCCACTTCGCAATATATATTCTTATTGCCGAGTGGCCACTTATACAGGGCTTTCTCAACCTCCCTTCGGGCAGTCCTCTCCGACGGGAACAGGTTCGACAACTGCCTGGACAGCCAGGCTGAAGACAGCGGCAGGACCCCGCCTGGTAAGTCGCGCAAGGCCCGCTCCACTGTCGTGCCGCCCTCCAACACCTCATCGAGCGTCAGTAGCTCATCCACTATCAGGCCAGGCACGGGCAGATTAGTCAGCACGATCACCCGAGCGGGCCGGTCCGGCGTTCGAAAGAGCAACCTCAGGCGATCGATTGCCTGCCCTACGCCCCGCTCGCGCGTCAACTCCATGATCGCCTGTACGCGTGGACAGGGGTGCACCTGCACTTTAACGGCAGGCGCCCTGCCATGACGTAGGTCGTGACGGCGCTCTTCGGAGCCGTATGTCCCAGGCAGATCAAGTGGTGGGAACTGGGTATCATCGCCCCAGATACCGCGAGCAGTGCGTTCGGCGTGCTTGAGGGGAGGCTGCTCCCGGCCGATGACGATGATGGTGTCATAGTCGCGCCACTGGTCACTGCCGAGGTGCCGACCAAAATGGGTCACAGTCGCACCATGCCAAGAAAGCGAGATCGGCAAGTCGGAGGTGTCTTCTTCGCCTGTTAGCGCCAGCCGGACTTCTCGTGAGGTAATCACCAGCACCTTGATGCCAGGCCCGGTCTCTCGCTTTACAAAATCAGCGATGCGGTCTAACAGCCGCACAGCCTTGTCCAAGTTGTTCGGAAGCTTTTTCCCAGGAGCTAGGGAACTCTTTGCCAAAGAGTGGTCCGAGATTTGCGTTACGGAGCAGATCCGGACAGCGGGGATAGAAAAATTTCTCAGATCAGCTCCAAAGAGCTTCTGATTGATCTGAAATTCAGCATCCGCATCAATCAAAACCAACGGCGTGTTAGATGGCGCACCTAGGGCAAGCCGACGTTGGTGCAGACGAATAACTGGGTGTGGCACGATGCTGCCATCCTCACGATGCGCCGTGGCCTCAGCATCCCATTCAACCGCCACACAATCTTTGCGCTCCGCTCTTAGGTCGCGGGCGATAGCATTGAACATCTCTGCAATGGCCTGACCTGGATGCTGCTTATGACGCTGCAGAACATGCAGCGCACGCTCGTCATCGAAGCCGGCGTCTACAGCAGGTTGCGCCTTCTCCGCGCTCAGTACAGCGGCCTTCGAAGCGCTCTGGAGCAAAGCAGGATCTATATCCGCAGCCCGCAGTGCGTCTACAACGCCTTCACTGGCCTGTAAGCCGCGCCGAACATGAGCCGCTACATCCAGCGCCTCTTGCACGAGATGCCCTTCACCTATTTCGCAATCGTAGGTTGTCGGAGCGACAACATCCGACGGTTCGATAATGCTGGATTCGACTAGAGGGTTGATTGCGCCTTCGTCAACGATAACAAGGTCGGGCGGCGGCATCGCCAATTGTGAAGGTTGCGCAATACCAAGGCGGTGCTGAGCCATCACGCGGATGGCTGGACCACTGTCAAGAAACTGGGCGATATACCCTTCCTTCCGACACCACTCCCAATAGGGACAGAAACTTTCCGGCCGGCTTCCGACGGCATGCGTATGGCACACTGTTCCAAATACTGAGGAGCAACCAGCGCGCGAAGCGGCTTCTGCAACCTCGCGGCGTTTGCACATCCCTCGGGTTTGCCGACCACGGATGACGAGCACCCTTGGCCGCATCACGACGTCGAGTGGGATCGTGTCACGCGCCGCTTTTGCAAACCTCTCTTCGAAGTCGTTGCACAGTGCTAGGTCCTTTGCGTAGATGTAGATGTTGCGGTGCCAAAGCTTGGGACGCCGTAGGATCTCGGCGATGATGGCCGAGGTCTTTCCTAAGCCTGCAGCAGCGGCGATTTGAATTCGTGGTGCTGCACCCAGCGCTCGTTTACCAAAACGAATGCGGGCAGCCCTGCGCGCGCGCTGCCTTGCGGATCCAGGGGCAGTCTTCTCCGCGTATACAGCGGCCGCATCATCGGCATCCTGGGAAGAAACTCCGTCCAACAATAGCTTGGCCCTATGTCGGGCGTAGATAGCTGCCTCTACCGAGGAACTGAGGCGGTCTGCTTCAACATCGATCCAGTCGCGGGCTTCAATCTGACGCTCGACCCTATCGAAAAACGCGCGCATCACACGCTGCAGCTTGGCACTGGCCTGCGCTCCAGACAGTCGCGGGCGAGGGTAATGCGGTGTTGTGGGGGTGAGGACGACGGGTGCGGCACAGGCGATGCGGTGCCGCACTGCCGCTTCGCCAGCTTCTTTGATAGCGTCGTTGAAGTCGCTTTTGTCGTGGCGAGGTTCGGGCCAGGGGTATGCTACTGCAACATCCTGGCCTTCCTCTTTCCAGCCCTCTAAAGCTTCCCGAAGCCTCCCAGCCGCCGAAGAGCTTGGATTGTCGTCGTCGGCGCAGATGATGAGCGATCGACCAATGGGCGGCGCGATCTTTGCGACAGCGCCAAGGGCAGCCCAGGTCTCGTAGCCTGTAGCGCTCCAGACGCTCAAAGCGGTTTCTGGCCCCTCTGCGATCAGAAGCGGTCCGCTCTTCGTGGCAGGTAGACGCACCATGGCACCGGCCATGACGCCAGTCGTCTGCTTCGCGCCTGGCAAGCCTCTCTGCTTCGCCTCTTCTGCGGAGATCTTCGTACCTGCGGACGTCAGATAGATTCTCTGAACTGCGCGCACTTCTCCATCTTCGCTCGTCATCGCGACGACAAGGGCGCAGCTTCCCCGATGGAAGCGAACAGCCTCACGCGGCCATCCACCTCGAGGCCTGAGGACGCCGCGGGTCTGTGTTAAATAGAGCTCGGCGATGGTGCCATCGATCGGATCCGAGTAGCGCCAAGTGCTTTGTGCTCGGCCAATACGGTGACGTTCAGAGGCGACTGTATGAGCTTCGTCTGCCTGTCGCTTGCGCTGGCGTTCCTGCAACACTGCAGGATCGATGGATGGCGGGCGCGCGCCAGTATTGCCAATGCCGAGCCAGGACTTGGCCCAGGCGAGTGCACGAGAAAAATCTACGCCTTGCGCGAACATGATGAGATGGAGTGGGCCGCCGCCCTTACCGCCGGCATGGTGGAAGAAGCTTCCACGCTTCGGACCACGCATGACGACGAACAAGCCGCCCGATTTGTCCCACCCCCATTGTTTTTGGTTGCGAGTGTCCCGGGCTGGAGGGCCGAAAAGCTCCTCCGCTAGTTCATCGATGCGATCCGTTAGGCGTCGCTTGACCTCCGTCAGCTGATCATCGTGATCTCGCTTCACGTGATGAGCCTCACGGACAACAAGAGGCTTGGCATCGGGCTATGCGAAGGGGCAGTGGCTTTGCCCGCCATCCCGATGGCATCCCTCCCCAGCGTCGCATTCTCAGCGTTGTCGAGAGCGTCGATGTGCGTGCTGGACGCCGTGTTGCTGCTTTGGCTGCCGGTCATGACGAGCCATCCGTGTGCAGCTCATCGGCTGCACCGCTATTCCGCGTCATTTGGTTGGCCTGTGACTTAGCGGAAGCTGGCTAAGAACACGGCGCGGCCCTATGGTGGTAAGCGTTCAGACTTCACCAGCAATAGTGCCTACCCCGCGTCGGCCTAGCGCCGCGCGGGTTTATGGGGTCGAGCTTTTCTTTTGCTCAGCAGCGCGATGCGCATGCGTACGTGCCGCGGCCCATAGCTCACAGTCCGCAAGACGATAACTGATCCGGCGTGGGCCAAGGCGCACGAAGGGCGGTCCATCGCCGCTCACGCGCCAGCGTGCCGCCGTACGACGGGCGACATTGTATCGCTTGGAAAACTCTTCCTCAGTCAGATACGCGGACATTGGCTGCCCCTCTGTGCAACAGCGCGACATGCGCTGTCAGGGCCAGCTATGGATTCTCAGAAGGCACGCAGTCGAAGGCATGCAGTAAGCAGTCAGTAGGCAGTCAGCAGTCAGCAGTGAGGTGGCCGCAGCGGTTACCTGGATTGAGAGCTGGCTGCTTTAGAGCGCTTGGCAACGAACGGTGGGCACGACGGATCACACGCTCCTGAAATCCAAGTTGCTGCATGACGGGCAATACCTCCTTGATGAAATGTTTGCGGCCATTCAGCTCAGCAAATTTTTGAACCCAGCCCTGCAGCCATTTGCGAGCAATGTCGTCGCGAACCGTTGCGGGGGCTCTTTTAGGCACGCTGTGGCCATCTTGGAGGTGAGCCGTTGCCTCAGGTTTAGGAAGTATTGCGGTCCTCAATGTCGTGGGCGCGGTTGTATGTGGCTGAAGGAAGGGCTCAATCGTCGGCTCAGCATCTCGACCGACGGCATCTGCTACAGCCTGATCTTCCAATGCGGCAGGGAATGGCTTGACGTCTGACAACGCGTCCATCGCCTTATCCGCCCATGCAAAAAGCGCGGTGCGCTCGATCTCGATTGGGCTTCGATGGCCGAGGAAATTGGCAACGGTGCCTGCTTCCCAATCGATGGGCGCAGATGTCCAGCTGTAGACCTTAGCTATAAAGAAGCAGTCTTCCCCGATGGTGTAGATTGTCTCGTCACAACCGGCAGGCAAACGAGAGCCTCCTTCTCCAGGAGAGAAGGGCGCGTTGCGCATATGACCCCATTGACGCTTATCGCCGTTCCATCCCGCAATGCGGTGCTTCAACGCCGCCGTCCGGAGAGCATCGATTAGCGCTTCGCGAATGTGCTGCGCGCACTTACCAAGGCGCTGTGCCAGGAATGCAGGTGCGTCAGCTAAGCGTAGCCATCCCGTGTGGTCTTGGGACATTGGTATGTCGAGTGGCTTGGCGCCTTGCTCCCCAGCCCGATGAGCAACTGCATCAGCACATTTGGCGACGCTTTCCATGGCCTTCTGAGTGGCGGTGACGTCGCGCTTTAGCAGTGCCAAGTCGGCGTCACATGTACCATCGGCTTTCGCGGCAGTAGTAAGACGGTCAACCGCTTCAATAAATAATTTGTACGACGATGCTTGATCTTTGAGTGATTCATTCAAGTGCATTATTTTAAGCTCCAAATATTGTAGGAAAAACGCCTTGTTGAATTAAATAGGAAACATCTGTCATTTTTACTTTATTTCCCTAAACTTTTTGTTGTTGGACATCATAGGGCATTCGTTCGTCTTTGCTCAATGTCGTCACTTTCGGTAGCGGTAGCGTTCCCCGGTCGCCACGATTAGACCATTGGTCCGAAAGCAATTAGGATTTAAGTGGCCACGCTAACGATTCATGTTCTTGATATGTTCCATCCCTATTCTAGCCTTCCCTCCATGGCCGACTATGTACCCACGTCACCTGAACCGCTGCCTGCCAACCTTTCGGAGGCATCGCCCGAGGAGCTGGCCGATGCCCTGGCTTACGCGCTGCGCTACGACGAGCGCGGCAAGCCCAGACCTTCCGGCGGGCAACTGGTGGCCAGCCTAGCTGCCGAGCGCTTGGTCCAGCATCTTGCCCGGTCCGGCTACGTCGTGATGAAGCGGCCGCCCTCACGACTGCACAGCGCCGGATAGCCTCATGCCCGCACCGGCAGCCGTCCTGGACGATCTCAGGGCTCAGCTCGCCAGGATTGAGCAGGGCAATACCAGCATCTCTGTTTCCCCGCTGTCGCTGGGCTTCAGCCTTGACCGGCATCTGCCGGGCGGCGGCCTGGCTCGCGGGGCTCTGCACGAGGTGCAGGCGGCTGACGTGGGCGCTGGCCTGGCCTTCTGCGCGCTACTGCTGATGCGGACGCGCGGCACCGTCCTCTGGATCTCGCCGCGCAGCCCGAGCCGGTCTGGGCGCCCGGGCTTCAGTAGCTCGGCTTGGTTGGCCGCTTGATCCTGGCCCGCTACCGCACCCCGGCCGACGGTCTCTGGGCCATGGCGGAGGCTCTGCGCTGCCCGGCCCTTGGTGGCGTGGTGCTGCGCCTCGACCAGCTCGACAAGAGCGCCTCAAGACGCCTGCAGCTGGTCGTGGAGGGTAGTGAGCGGTGCTGCGCACCGAGACGGCAGGGCAGGGGCCTACGGCCGCAAGACGCGCTGGCGGGCGGCTTCTCTCCCCGACCCGGCGGCCGAGCCTCGCTGGCAACTTGACCTGCTGCGTTGCTGCGGCGGCCGGCAGGGGTCCTGGGTGGTAGAGCTCCAGGGCTGCGAGATCCGAGCCGTTCCCGCCCATTGGATGCGATCGGCGTGACCAGGCCGCTACCTCGCCCTGCATCTGCCGGGTCTGCCACTGGACCGGCTGACGCGGCTCGACCCAGGCCTGCGCCATTAGCCGCTGGCGACCTGGAACAAGCGGGCCGCGGTCCTGGCATTAGGTTCATAACAGCCTTAGAACCATGGCCATAACGAGGCGCAGGGGAGCTCAGCCGGTGTCCAACAGGATCGTTGTCCACGAGGAGGTGGAAACAGGCCGGCGCCTATCGATGACGGACGTCCGTTTCACACCTCTGGACTACGAGACGCTGCGCACTAACCGGCCAAGGGGCGATGTTCTGCTGCCGATCTCGTTGGGCGGTTGCGTCGTGTCTAGTGACCATCCCGGAATAGCCGCCGGTCAGTATCTTCGGGCAGCATTCGAGCTCAATAGCCCCTTCACATCGGACGCTGTCAGCCTCGTCCCTGGCGGGTGGCTCCCATCGACGCTCGCCGGCAAAGGAGGCGACGCAACTCTCCTTATCGATCGCAACGTCGCCACTGAGATCCTGTCGCGTTTCGTAGACGGGTCTAGCAAGGGCCGGGCACCAGACTTTCTTGATTTCCTCGAAGACCAGAATGTCATCATCAATCCGGCGCTGTGCGCAATCGAGGGGGACAGCAGGGCGGAACCTACGCTCGACGACATCCGACGCTTGGTGGAAACTACGGCGGCTAAGCTTGCGAAGGCGCTGCCTAAGGCAAGGATAGCGGCAGGGGAGGACATGATCGAGGGGGTCTCCCGAATTGCGGCCAACACCGCTGGCTCCTTGGGAGATCGAAGCCGCTTTCTAATTGAACTGGCTCCTCATCTGGAAAATCCCGTCTCGGCTGCACGTAAGGAAGCGGCTTGGCTGATGGTGCTGGAAGCTGCTGATCGCCACGGCGTGGCGCGACGCAGTCTCGTCGTCCTGGCAGCACTCAGCGTTGTGACGGCCAAGCAGGAGCACGCCCACGCCCGTGGTGTCCTAAAGTTCAAACCTAACGGGTACACTGCTGGCGACGCCTATAACGCCTTGGCCGACCTGCGCGCGCTGGAGATTTATCTGACTGCCGTGGCGTTGTTCCCGGAGGCACCGCCCGCATTCTGCACCATTGATCGGGAGCTGGCACTTTTCTGGGCTGCACTCCGGGCGGAGAACTTCCGTGCGGCGGGTGGCACTGCCACCTACGACCTGAACCCGATCGATGGCCTGTTTGCTAGCGATTACAGGTCGCGCTGGCTCAACGACACAGGCGCGCACTGAGCGAGCGGACTGATGCAGCGTTATGGCCAGCCCCATAGATGGCCAAGGCGACACCGGCGCGCCAGCTGCTGCGCGAACCAACCGAACAGGTTATGGACGAGAGTGCTGCTCCGGTTGGCGCGCGTCGCCAAGCGCTGCGGCGGCGGCTGGCTGCGGATTTCCACTTCGATGGCGTAGAGGGCAGCGACGCGCCGCAGGGTTTCCTCGGCGATCGGGGCCGCTTTGCTCTGCGCGAGGTCGTAGAACCGGCGTCGGACATGGCTCCAGCAGGTGGCGAGGAGCGCCGGGCCCGCATTCGCTGCGGGCGGAGCTGCAGCTGCAGGCGGCCGAGGTGCTGGCCAGCACCTATCGCGATGCCCGGCCGGTGATGGAAATGCCACGGGGCTATGGCAATGGGCACAGGGAAGGCCTGCGGCACCTCAGCCACGACGAGTATCTGGCCGCGCAACGCGCCTGGCAGGATTACCGCGGCTGGCTGGAGGTGGTGCAGAAACGCCTTGGCCCGCAGCACGCCACGGCTGTGCGGGATGCCGTGGTGCTGCAGGAGCCGGCGCCAGCCTAGCGCGTCCGCCAAGCGCTGGACGCGCTGGACGGGCATTGGAAGCTGTCGTAGCTGATCCGGCTCAGACCAGAGCTCGACGCTGCCGGTGGCCGACAGGTGGCGCAGCTGCTCGAGCACGGCCTCGGGCGGCGGCCGGATCCCCCAGTGTCGAGGAGAAAGCCTCATGCTTGCACCCCAGACGCCCTCATCATCGCTCGGCACCCGAAATGCTTGCCCACTACCGAAGCGTAGCTTATATACTACACATGATTGAGGTTCGGCAGACACGGGACTTCCAAAGTTGGGCGACTAGCCTGCGGGATCCCGTGGCCAAGGCCCGCATCGCTGCTCGGATCGACCGGGTGAGGCGCGGCAACCTGGGTGACGTGAAGGCGGTGGGCAACGGAGTGTCAGAATTGCGCATCGACCACGGTCCTGGATATCGCCTGTATTTTGTCCAGCGGGGCGCCGTGGTGGTGATCCTGCTGTGCGGCGGGGATAAGGGTAGCCAAAGTCAGGACATCGCCGAGGCGAAGGCTATGGCAGAGGATTTGGAGAACTGAGCATGGCAACCGAGACTATCGCATTCGACGCTGCCGAGCTTCTGGACACCCCCGAAGCCCAGGCCGCTTACCTGTCCGAGATCATGGCCGAGGGAGATGCAGCGGCCATGGCAGAGGCCATTGGCACTATCGCTCGGGCCCGCGGCATGACCGTCATTGCCCGGGAGGCCGGCGTGTCGCGCGTAAGCCTCTATCGAACCCTCAGCGGCAAGGGAAACCCAGAACTGGCGACCATCACGAAGGTGTTGGCTGCCATGGGGCTGCGGTTGTCAGTTACCCCAACAAGCGCCTGATTCAGCGTACTGCCCCCCGCCCATCAGAGGACGTTGCGGGGATATGCGAGTGGCCTCTCCATACATCAATGCACCCGTGTGCCGGGGGTATGACCCCTGATAGCTACTGTTCGGATATCGGACAGGGTAGAGGTGGCACCACGCGGAAGGCCTGGCCACCACAAGCAGCGCCAGTCAGGCCATGACCGCGGCAATACGGGCGTGTTTGGAGGCGAAGATCCAGGCAGAGGCCTGGCCGGTTGAAGACGCAAGGGCACCTGCGGCAGGGCTCGGTGATCATCTGCAGCGTGCCAGACAATACCCTTCTGGCAGAGGCCGCATGCATCGCTACTAAGGCCTGCCGCTGGACCGTCGCGCTCCTTCGGCGCACTCAACGTCCCGTCTGCCACCGGAATCACTAACAACGCCCGGAAGACGCCTGATGGGCAACTACAAGGTGCAGCGGCCCAGTTAATTCCCACGTTGCATCATTTTATAGGCCCATTATCCTGGGCTGAGCGGGAGATGCGCGATGAAGAACCCATATCGAGGCTTACCCGATTACGCCTTTTGGTCTCGTGCGGTTCCTCGAAATCCAGAAGCGCTTGTGGCTCCGCTTACCACGCCCGAATTCTCTATCAATGCGACTGATGCCGTGGCGACCGCGGGCAGTTGCTTTGCCCAGCACATTGCCCGGCACCTCGATCGCAATGGTTTTTCCTATCTGTGCGCCGAGAGAAGTACGGCCGGCCTTGCTGATCCACACGGCTATGATCTCTTTTCAGCACGCTATGGCAATATCTACACCTGCCGGCAGCTGCTGCAGACCTTCGACCGGGCCTATGGTCTGTTTGACCCCATCGACGACGTATGGCGCCGAGAAGACGGGAGATACATCGATGCTTTTCGTCCTCGCCTGGTAGAAGATGGCTTTGCTAATCCGGATGCCGTTCGGCAGCACCGAGTTCCCCATTTTGCCGCTATCCGCAAGGTCTTTGAAAAATGCCGGGTGTTCATTTTCACACTTGGTCTGACAGAAGCATGGGTCAGCAAGCTTGATGGCGCGGTTTATCCGCTTGCTCCTGGCGTCGTCGGCGAAGGACGAGGCGACGGCGATTATGCCTTCGTCAACTTCAAGGCTTCTCAGGTATCAGGCGATCTTTCGGCCTTTATCGACAAGCTTCGCCAGGTGAATCCGAATGCAAAAATCATCCTCACCGTGTCGCCTGTTCCGCTTGTAGCAACCTACTCAGGAAAACACGTCCTTTCAGCCAATACCTATAGCAAATCAGTTCTGAGGGTTGCTGCACAAGAGGTTGCCGACGTCTACGGTGACGTCATGTATTTCCCATCCTTTGAGATTATCACCGGGCCCCAAGCGCGAGGCAGCTACTACGGTGAAGACCTCAGGACGGTCACACCAGAAGGCGTGGAGGCCGTCATGGCCGTTTTCAGCCGCCATATGATGCGAGAGACGAAAGACATTGGCATTGCCTCGTCGGATGCACAGGTCGATCCGGCTTTGTCAGACGTACAAAGAGGCATGACGGATACCGCCGTCGCCACAGCGGAAAAGGCTGTTGCTGACGAGCAGGCTGAGGCTTCCCTCATCATTTGCGATGAAGAAGAGATTGAGAGAAGCGTGCTGGGCAACAGAGAATGAGAATTCTGATCGTCGGCAATTGTCAGACATCTGCCTTCCGAGATGCCACGCAGATCTGGCTGCCGAAGGCCGAGATCGTTCATTATTCCTCGGCGTCGTCAGCAACCGCTGCGAAGGCCGAGACAATTGCAGCCTCACTACCGAGCTTCGATGTGGCGCTCATTCACCCTATCCAGGAAGCCCGCTTTGGGCCGCTTCAGAAAAGCGCATTGCTCCAAGCGATTCACTCAAACGTCCATCTAATGCCCAGCCTAGCCTTCACCGGATATCAGCCCGACTTCGTTTACATCAGTAAGCCTAAGGGAAATCCTAGCGTCGGACCTCTTGGCGTATGCTCGTCAGCATTAGCAGCTGCTGCCTTCTGCGAAGGCCTATCCGTTGAGCGCACGGTTCGACTGTTCAATAGCTACGTCTATTCCCGACTTGGATACTTCTCCGAGTTTCATAGCGCCTCGAAGGGGCTGATCAAGCAGCTATGCGCCTTTGGTCTCGATGGGAGCAGCATTCTCAATGAATGGTCTGGCCGATCATTTATGCACACCCCAATTCATCCGAAGGCCTACGCAATTTCGGATCTTTGCCATGCGATTCTGAGAAAACTCGATTTGATCGACGACGTCTCGCCTGAGCTTGGGGACACGCTAGGCGATCGCTTAATCAATCATCCCGTGTGGCCGGTCTACCCGGAACTCGGATCTCGCGTTGGCGTAAGAGGATGCTTGCTTTTCCGGCGAGCTTTGCCGCCGCCTGATGGGAGCGCTCTTAAGGTTCATAACCTGTCTGAATTCGTCGAAGCTTCGTTCTCGCATTTTTCAAGCTTTCCTGCTGAGTTGGCTGAGATTTCGAGATCAAAGGCCAAGATTGCGCGAGCCGTTCAGTTCATTCGAATGGAAGTCCGTGCTGGAAAGGATCCAAGCACTTTGGATTGCATCGGCGGCCATGGCCCGGCGCATAAGGCTATCCCTATTTCTGCTTAGCCTTTGTATGCCGGTAGCTGGCGATGCGTCAGTCCTCGTTGCGCCGAGCCGTTCCAATCCAAACTGGAGTGCATCGACGGCGAGATGCACACTTCCCTGCTGGGGAAGCGATCGCACACATGATGACTTCATCGATCGGCGCTGGTGAGGAGCTCTGCCAAGTTGTCTAGCAGCGTGTCCGGGGCGAATGGCCACTGGATGGCTGGCGGCCCCCCGATTAGTGGGGCTGGGGCCAGGCTCAGCCTCACAAAAGGGACCCGCAGCATGATAAGTGCCGCGGCCAGAGGGTCGGCCCGCATGGGGCCGCGCAGCACGTCATTAAACACTGCCATTTGCACGTCGACTATCGACAGCGCTCGTAGCGCCTCGCTGATGCAGGAAACCGGTCCAACAATTTCGGCGCCGGCGTCGGTAAGAATGTCGGTAACATGGGTGGCGAGAAAAAAGCTGTCCTCCGCCACAAGGATGCGCTGCTGCCGCAAGACTGCATGATTTTTCTTCACCCTGTCCTCACGAAAAAGAGGGTACCACTCCCGTCGCGAAGCTTAAACACAATCATTCCGGCATCGCAAGATGACTAATAAGGCCGAGATCAAGTTAGCCTACGTAGCGTGTCTGAGGAGTGTGTGGCCCCCTCAGACCGGGCGGGCACAGGCGGCGCTTTGCCGCTAAGGGTTGCCGCGCGGGATCTGCGCTATCGCCGCAAGGATGGGGACTATGCTGTCCGGCAGGGTGCCGAACGCACTCTGCTCTTCGCCGCGGAAGATGTGCTGGTTCTCTTCAGGCCGGGGCGATGCGCGACACCTGGAGCAATCTACCCCTAATGTCAGCTAACTAACCGGACAGCCTCGTGCCGGCGGTAGGGGCGAATCAGAACCGCACGCGCAAACTGCTCCTGCAACGCTGGGGGATACCAGGCCAACGATCTACGGCGACGCGCCGGTCACGAACATCTGCACAGCGCTGGCGCACTAGTTGGCGGTCAGCGACTGGTCGATCAGCGTTCGGAAGGTGCCGTCTATCGCCTTCCGCAACTATAGCGGTTCCTGTTGTGCCGTGACGCGTTGGCATATGTACTAACCCTCACCGCAGTTGTCGGGGGCAAGGAGACCGGCACAGTGGCGGGCAGGCTCGCCGTGCATGGGAAGGCGCCTCAACACAGGCCACGTGCCTCGAGGTCACGGCGGAAGCGCTGACCTTCCCCGCGGATCCACAGATCGGCGCTCGCGCGGCCTTCTGCCCGCGCCCGCCGGGCATATTCGATCTCGAGACGGCGGCGCTCTGCAGGTGGCAGCGCATCGGCGGAGCAGCGCGGTCGCACAGTGCGGTTCTCGCCGGAGCGAGGACCTGGCCGCTGGCTGCGGGCACGGTTCTGGTGGTCCTGCGACCGCTGCCATTGCTGATGCTCGAGGTGGCGGTTTAGCGTGTTTAGGTCCTGGGCGCCCGCTGGCGCCATCAGAAGAAGACCGATTCCGGCCGCCACAATGAATGCGCGCACATGGCCTCCCCTTTGACAATGCTTCCGCGATGGCATCGCATCACGCCAGATCACAGTCACCTTGGCTTGATGGAAATGCGGCGCTGCACAGGAAACAATCAGTGCTGATCAAGCGTACGGGCAGCCTCGGTACATCAGCGCGGACCTTAATGTCTTCCAGCGCCGTCGACGATCGCATGCTGCACCCTCGGTACCAAGGCCAACCTGATCGAAGAATGGCATACTCGCTACGGCTCCCAAAACGCCGAGCCCACATGGTCGGGGCGAAGATCAATCTAATAGCGATTTCGCCATCCTAAAAACGTCGCGGGCGATGAACATTTGTCTGTCAGCGACTTGGAAGGTTGCGAAGGAATGGCAACGGCCGCTGCTGGATGATCCACTCGAGATGGTGCTGACAAGCGCCCGGCAGGATGGCCTGGGTGCCAACGGCGCTTAACCGGATGCATGGCTCCCAGCCGGCCGTGAGACGCCGCGCTACGGAACCAGCGCGGCGCCTGCATTGAGATTAAGCGGCTTTGACCTGCGGCTGCCGCGTGCCAGCTCGCGCACAATGACGTCTCTCACGGCCCCAACGGTCACTCTGGACCCGGTACTCGTGCGGAACAGCGAAGTCGGGACGGTTCGGCTGCGTCGTTTCAATGTCGGTCCCACCTCCTTGGCAACGGCTGTAGTTCCGGCTTAGCCTCGCCGTAGGCGCCCGTCATGAGGCGCATCAGGGGAACACGTCCATGCCGATCAAACGGCGCGGCCTGCTGGCCGCAACCATGGGGGGCAGCCTCGCCACTCCAGCCTTCCTGCATGCGCAAGGCAACTGGCCGGGTGAACGCCCGATCCAGATCATCGTCCCCTTCCCACCTGGCGGCGGCACAGACATCAACATCCGGGCCATGGTGAGCCATTTCGAGCGGCACCTGCCCAGCGCGCGCTTCGTTGTCGTTAATCGTGGCGGGGCGGGCGGCGAGATCGGCTACACAGCCATGTCCCAGGCGGCGCCGGACGGGTTGACCATTGGCACCGTCATCACGCCGAGCCTGCAGACCATCACCATCGAACGGCAGCCACGCTACGCGCTCACCGACTTTGCCTACCTGGGCAGTATCGTGGAGGATCCGGGCGGCTTCCATGTAGCGCCGAACGGACCGATCCGCAGCCTGGCCGACCTCGTGACGCAGGCCAAGGCGCAGCCTGGTGCCATCACGGTGGGCACGGCGGGCATCGGCTCGGACGACCACCTGCTGATGCTGGCATTGGAACGCGCGGCCGGCGTCAGCCTCAACCATGTGCCCTTCGCCGGCCAGGCGCCAACGGTGACGGCGCTGATCGGCGGCCACATCCATGTGGCGTCAATGAACATGGGGGAGAGCGTTGCGCTGATCCGCGAGGGCCGCGTGCGCGCCGTGGCAGCCGCCGGCGGTGCGCGCTTCGCCATGACGCCAGAGGTGCCAACCTTCCGCGAGGCAGGCTATGCGATCGACACTGGGGTCGTGCGCAGCCTCGTCACCCCCGCCGCCACGCCGGAGCCGATCCGCAGGCGGATGGAGGCCATGGTCGAGGCGGTGATGCGCGACCCGGCCTGGATTGCGGAAGCGGACCGGCTCTTCGTTCCGCTGCGCTACCGCGGCTCGGCCGAGACACGTGACCTGGTGCTGCGCGAGGCCGAGGCGCTGCGCGACGTCTGGCAGCAGCGCCCCTGGCGCGACAGCTGAGGAGTGACTGCAATGCGCGTGATTGATCTCTCGACTCCGGTGAAGACGGGCCATTTTCGCTGGACCGACGTGCAGCGTAAGCTGCTCAAGAGCCACGACACCGGCACGGGCCAGGGCACCTGGGCGGGCTGGAACATGCACGCTTTCACGCACATGGACAGCCCACGCCATGTGGATCCCGACGGCTTCACTACAGACGCCATCACACCAGACATGACGGTCGGCCCCGGCGCCGTGATCGATGTTTCCGACGTCCCCGCCAACAGCCCGATCCCCGGTGAGGTGCTGGCCGCCGCCGGTAGCCATGTTCGGCGCGGCGACTTCGCCCTGATCCGCACCCGCTGGGACGAGCGAGCGAGCATCGACACGCCGGAATACTGGCTGAACGCGCCCTGGATGACGGCGGAGGGCGCGGTCTGGCTTTATGAGCGGGGCATCAAGGCGATCGGTTTCGACTTCCCGCAGGATCGCTGCATCCGCTTCTTTCTCACGGGTGAGAAGCGGCCGCCGTTGCCGGAGCATGTGACGCATTTCCACCTGCTGAAGCGCGGGGTGATCATGTTCGAATATCTCTGCAACATGGGCGCTTTGACGCAGGCCCGGAACCAGGTGGTTGGGCTGCCGATCAAAATCCCGGATTCGGACGGGGCGCCCGCGCGGGTCATCGCCATGGAGGATGCAGCATGAGCATCGCCGGGCAATGCGCGCTCGTAACAGGTGGTGGTTCCGGCATTGGCGCGGGCATCGCGCAGCGCCTCGCGCGCGACGGGGCAGCGGTGCTGATCGCCGACATCAATGCGGCCGCCGCCGAAAGCATCGCCGCCGGCATCCGCGAAGCGGGCGGCCAAGCGCGGGCCTTCGCCATGGATGTGGCTGAGCCTGTCCAGGCGGAGGCGGCGGTCACCGAGGCTGAGGCGCATTTTGGCCGGTTGCGCATCGCTGTGTGCAACGCCGGCATCACCGACCGCAAGCCGGTGTTAGAGATGGCGCTCGCGGATTTCGAGCACGTACTCCGGGTAAACCTGATTGGCTGCTTCGTTACGGCCCAGGCAGCTGCGCGGGCGATGACCCGCGGTGAGGAGGATCAGCGCGGTGGCCGCATCGTCACCATCTCTTCCGTCTCCGGCCAGTTCGGCGGCACGGGCCGCGCGGCCTATGGCGCCAGCAAGGGCGGGATCGAGGTGCTGACCAAGGTGCTGGCGGCTGAGCTTGCCGAGCACGGCATCACGGTGAATGGCGTGGCGCCGGGACCAACGCAGATCGCCCGCACCGCCCATGGGCCGCGCCAGCGCGCAGCCTTCCTGGGCCGCATGGCGGTGCAGCGCTACGGCACTCCGGAAGACATCGCCGCCGCCGTTACTTTCCTGTGCCAGGAGGAGAACGGCTTTGTCACCGGCCACATCCTCAACGTGGATGGCGGCTTTGCCTCCAGCGGGGTCCTATACGATCCGACGGAAGGCTCCTGATAGATCCTGCATCCCGTCAACGGTTGGTGGTACTGCCGCCCGCTGCCGAAACGCCCCGCATCTGCTCACCACAGAAAATTGGCAGTTGGAGCGCTACTGGCCGGTCACCGGGCCAAGCAGCCTGGCGTTCCAAGCCTAGCTTCTACGTTGTCTCGGCCGAGGTCCAGACGATCAATCCCGACCAGCCGGGCTTCCGCCGCGGCAATCGAAGCTGCATCTTGCAGTCGACACGCTGGGGCATCTGCTGGCGCTGCATGTCACGCCCGCCAGCGCGGACGATCGCGCCGAGGTCGGACGACTGGCCCAGGCCGTGCAGACTTCGACGGGAGAGAGCGTCGATCTCGCCTATGTCGATCAGGGCTTCACTGGCGCGCGTGCCACCGCGGCGGCAAAGGCGCATGGCATCGAGCTCGAGGTGGTGAAGCTCTCTGAAGCCAAGCGTGGCTTCGTGCTGCTGCCCCGGCGTTGGGTGGTCGAGCGATCCTTCGCCTGGGCCACCCGTTTCCGCCGCTTGGTCAAAGACTACGAGCGCTACGCCAGGACTCTGGCCGATCTCCACCTTGTCGCCTTCGCCTGCCTCATGCTTAAGCAGGTCGCGGGACTGGCCGAGGGTTCATAACAGCCTCTAGCCTCGTAATTTTGGCAAGAGAACTGATACTGCTCGTCAGCCGGGCGGGGTGCTGGCGTCAAACTGGTACGCACCCTCCGCCTCAGCGCAGCGATCAGCTGGCTGCATCAATCCGCGTGGCCACTCTAAGCCATGGAAAAAGGGCGTGCCAATGCGGCGCGGAGGGTTACCCACGCTAATATCGTAAAGCAGAACCACGCCGATCCGGCCCATCTCAGGGTCGGGAAACTCTAGTCGGCCGCAAAGCATCACCCCCGGCGCGTCGGGCCGCGGATGGATAGACAGGGCGTAAAGATAGAAAGCATGATCGGCTTCCTCCGGCATAGCCGCCAGGACAGCGCGAATGGCGTCTCGCAGCAGCCAGTTGCGCTCGGCCATGTCCAGTGCGCGGCAAGGTGGAGAGCCTAGCAGGCCAAACGCCATAGCTAGCAGCAGGATCAGGCTACAGCGCAGCGGCACAGCTCATCTCCCTCAGATGGCGCTTAGAACAAGACCAAAGGGCGTCTTCAGCTTCCATCAAACAGAGGATTCGCACTGCGATGTGAGGGATTAATCGATGTGCGACGACGTTCGCTGCAGCAGATATTCCTGGTGCCGTCAGCTTATTTGTCAAAACTTCAGATTGGTAAGACCGTGGGCACCTACGCCTCTCTATCTGATCGATAGCTACGCAGAAATCCATAACGGCCTAATGCAGGCGGCACAGGACGGTTTACCTAAGCTACCGTCGCTCCATGGTAGGCACCATGCTGTCCTGCAGATGCAATCCACCTTCACCAGGGTCGGATTCATTGGGGGCCTTCAGCACGCCGGCGCGGTCGTATCCTGTTGCGCCATGGCCTGCAGCACGTTGCTCAGGTGGCTACGCAACTTGGCGTCTTTCCAGGACGTGCCGCGCCAACTCAGATAGCCGTCCGGCCTCACTAAGAAGGCGGCTGCCCCCTGGCCGTATACCGACGTGAAGCGGCCGAGCTCATCCTGCAACACAGTGAGACACGGATAGCCGCTAAGGCTGGCGATACTAGCTGTAGTGATGGCGGCCACGCGCAGGCGCCCACTTGTCAGGTCGCGTGCCTCTTGCGCGAAGCGTGCGAGTGCGGCCAGCGCTGCGGAAAGGTCAGGGTTGCCGCCAGATAGGAAGGTGAGCAGCACATGGTCGGTGCCCCGGAGCACATCGTGTAACCGTAGCGGGAAGCCCAGCCCGCGCTGCCGCAGCCCTTCAAAGTCCGGCGCGCGGTCGCCCGCCGCCGGTCCATCTAGCGTGGCTGCCGCGTCCTGTACCCAAGGGGTGCCGCGATAGGAGACGGGGATCTGAGTATCCGCCAGCCGATCCGCGGTGCTGGCCTCTCGCCCAATGCTCTCCGAAGCCGCCCGGGTGCGGGCAATCACCGCGGCGCCGATGGGGCGGCGCTCCGTCTCGTAGCTGTCCAGCAGCGTCTCCGGTGCAGCGTCATGCAGCACCAGAGCCAGCTTCCAGGCGAGGTTATAGGCGTCCTGGATGCCGGTATTCATGCCCTGGCCGCCGGTCGGCGGGTGGATGTGTGCAGCATCACCAGCAATGAAGACGCGGCCTTCCCGGTAGCGCGTGGCCAGCCGCATGCTGATACGGAAGATCGAGGACCAGCGCAGCCCTGATAGCTTTGGCCGGTCCGGCAGGAGGTCGTCGGCTACAGCCTGAAGGTCGCCTAGCGAGGGGCCCGGTAGCTCCGCCTGCAGGCCATGCCCCGTGCCGCTCGAGGGGCCCGCCTCAGGTGGCGCGACCATTGAGACGCGATAGCGTCCCTGTTCCGGCAGCGGCACGGCCACGAATAAGTCGGGTCGAACTGACTCCCGCAGGCGCAGCGCGCGCAGCGTCATGCCATAGGGCAGGTCCCAGGCGATGCGCACATCGCCCAGCATGAAAGTGACCGGCATAGCCTCGCCCTCGAAGCCGATGCCCAGAGCGTGTCGTACAGTGCTATGCGCCCCGTCGCAGCCCACTACGTACCGGAACCGAGCGTCCTCGGCGGTACCGTTGGCCAGGGTCAGCCGCACCGCTACCGCATCCCCCTGTTGCTTAAATTCCGATATCGTAACGCCTCGTTCAACCCGAAGCCCGGCTCGGCCGAGATGGCGCGCCAGTAAACGCTCCGTCTCATTCTGAGGTAGGCCGAGATGGCCATAGGGCAGGGCGGACTGGTCCAGCAGAGTCTCCGCCGACGGCCGGCCCTGGATGACTGAGCGCATGCCGGTGATCCAAAGCCCAGCCTCGATCATCTCATGCGCTATGCCCATATCGTCCCAGACTTCCAGTGTGCGCGGCGTTACCCCGATGGCGCGGCAATACGGTGAAGCGACGGCCAACCGGTCGATGATGCGACAACGAGTGCCGTGGCGAGCCAGTTCGCAGGCAAGCGTCAGTCCCACGGGGCCCGCGCCGACGATAAGAACCTCCGCCATAGGCCTATCCGCCTCCGCTGTCTGATCCAAATACAATCGGAATGGCTTAACGATAGCGACGGTTGGTCTGTGGCCGCTTGGTTATCGTCGTTCGGCCGCCTGCAGTGCTTCGAGCGAGGCGGCCAGACCGCGCAGCGAGACCGGGATCGATAAGGTTGCGCCCTCTGCATTGGTGTATTCAACGCGGGCGGCCTCAGCACGCTGCGCGAAGGCGATGACCTCGCCGTCTGGCAAGGCCACCTCGGCGAAGCAGCCACGTGGCATGCAGCGGCGGAAGGCCAGGGCCAGCGCTGCCTGTTCGTCAGCCATCAGGCGGATCGGGTCACCAATCGTGATATGCGCGCCGACCTGTACGGTAAGTAGTAACAACGCGCCCGGTAAGGATCGCCGCGCCGTGACCTGGGCTAGAATTTGAGCGCGGGTGTCCTGGATGGTTTGCGCCACTTCGCAGCTCCGCTGGCTGCCGACCGGCAACACACAGCGAAGCACCCAGTCGCCGTAGGAGGCGGTGGTACGCTCGGGCTGTGGCGCCGCTGCGGCAGGGGCGTTCGCCGCTGAAGGCAGTATTTGGGCGGCGAGGCGGTCAGCCCCTCCAACGACGCCCCCCGTGATTAGGACACAGTAAAGAAGCCGCCTACAAAGCAGTGCGGACCAGACCGGACGACATAGATTCGGGGGCATCGTTCCAAAGCCTCCTGCGCTCAGAACCGGTAGGCCATCTGGCCCACGCCAGCATGGGAAACGAAGCCGTCACCGGCCTCCAGTCTGTACTGGACACCAAAATCCCAGTTGGCGCCGCTCAGTAGATCAGCGCCCAGGGTGACCTTGGCCAGGACATCGGGAATTGGAGTGGTGGCACGGAAGCCACGGCCGGATGGCTGGTCGGCGAAGCGGGCAGTCGCCGCCCAATCGTCATGCGCCATGGCAGCAATGCCGGCGCTGGCATAGGGTCGCAGAGTAATGGCGGTGCCCAGGCGGATGCGCGCCCCCAGCTCAATCGCCGGCACTGCGGAGAACAGCGTAGAGCCTTCGGATTGAACCGCTAGATTGAACGGAGAGGCCCCGGACTCCGTATAGCCGCCGCTGCGCACATACGTCAGGTGCAGGTCCAGCCGTGGCTGCAAGTACCAGCCATCGAAAGGCATCTGGTAGGCTAGACGGGAATGCGCGCCGACATGCCAGGCGTTGGGCGAGGCTTTGGCGGTAGAGCCGAATGTGCCGACCGAGACCAAGCGCTGGCTGTCGTACCAGCCATAGCCAGCATCTAATCCTCCAGAAAGCTGCCACGGGCCGCGCTGAAAGCGCAGCGAGGCGCCGAGCAGAAGGTTCTCGCCCGAGACCTTGGAGCTGCCTTCATCGCCACGGAACTGGCTGTTTTCATAAGCCACTGAGGCGCCCACAAACCAGTCCTGCGCCACCCGTCGCTGGGCACCAGTTTGGAAGGTCCAGCTTCGAGCTTGGTAGCCCAAGCTGCCGCCCGTGCCATCTTGATCGGCGTAGCTGCCGAAGGCGCGGCCCCAAACGCAGTGGTCTTCAGGCTGCGCCGAGCCAGTAGCCCCATACGTCCCGCATTCGTTCAACATATTGGCGACAAAGCCGTGACTGCTGCTGTAGCGGGAGGCGGCGATGGCGCCGATGGTCTGGCCTGAGATGCTGTTCAGCGTACGGTTATAGGCGGCGTTGTCAGGTGTTCCCGCTAGGGCAGTGAAGGCAGCATCCATACTGGCGCCACTGTCCCATAGTTCCTGCAGGTGGGCGGCTACCCGCTGCTGGTTGGTGCCAAGCGACGCGGCAGCCGTCTGGAACTCTGCGATCGGTAGGATCTGCAGGCTGTTGTTGCCGGGCACGGCCTCGAAGCGCAGCAAGTGCGTGCGGGCGATGTTAAAGCCGGCCTCGGTGGTCAGGCCCTCCGTTGCGCTGAGCATCGGCACGGCACGGTTGGCCAACACCAGCGGATGCACCTCGACTGTACCGGAAAGGCTAGCCCGGCCCCGCACCAGAAGTTCGTCGGTAGCGCCGCCACTATGGTTGGTCTCGATAACCAGGCGACCGCTGGCGCCTTGCAGCAGCTGGCCGGTCAGGACGGTCTGGCCGGCCCTGCCGATGCCGCCCACATGCAAGGCGCCGTCGTTGCGCAGGGTCCCCCCGCCCAGATAGATCATCGAGGGGGCCGAGAGCAGGCCGCCGGGCCGGTTCTCGAGGGAACTGCCGGCCCCGTCATTCATCATGACGTCGCCGAGGATCCTGCCGCTATTGGCGATGGTCGTGTTGCTGGCAGGCGAGTTGGTCAGGATGGCGAAGCCATGTGAATCGCTGCGGCCGATGGTGCCGGCATTGTCGATGCGGTTGCCCGTGCCGCCGAGCAGCCGGACCGCCGCCGCGTCCTGCTCGCCGGGCGCCTGGCCGGTGGGCGAGCTCGGCAGCCCGCCCAGGACGGTGGATGCCGGGTCGAGCGAGATGCTGATCGGGCCCGCGCTGCTGCCGTCGCTCTGCGCCAGGATCCCCGCCGAGCCCAGCCCATAGGCGCCGACCTGGCTGCCGGTCAGCGCGATGGTCACCGCGCCGCCCGCGCCGCTGCCGCCGGCGGTGCCGCGCGCCTGGACATTCGTGACCGTCGCATCGGTGGTGCTGATGTTCATGAGGCCGCCGCCGCCGCCGATGCTTTGGGCGAACAGGGCCGGGGCGAAGCTGCCGGTGGTCGTGACCTGCGCCTGGCCGAGGCTGACGCTGACCGCGCCGCCATTGCCGGTGCTCGCCTTGACGGCGTCGCTGGTGCGCAGCTGGTAACGGTTGACAGCCGAGAAGTCGCCGGCCGCGCCGCCGCCGCCGCCGATGCTCTGGGCCAGCACGCCGAAAGCGCCGTCGCCGCTGGTCCGCAGCACCGTGCCGGCCTGCAGCCTGATCGTGACGTTGCCGCCATCGCCCTGGGCGCCGCCGCTGCCGCCGGTGCCGCCTGGCGGGATAGTGGCGCGGCCGCCCACCAGGAGCCCGCCGCCGCCGCCGACCGACTGCGCCAGGATGCCATGCGCATTGAGGCCGGAGGTGGTCAGCGGCGCATTCGTGGTGACCAGCACCGTGCCGCCCTGGCCGGCGATGCCGTTGCGCCCGCCGAAATCAAGCACCAGCCCGTGCACGTCGCCGATCCGCCCCTGCGGATTGTCGGCGATCTTGGCAGGGTCGAAGGTCTGGTCGGTCGTCATGGTGCGGACCAGGCCGCCGCCGCCGCCGATGCTTTGCGCCAGGATGCCGATGCCATGCTTGCCGCCGGTAACCAGGCTGCTGCCGCCTTCGGTGGTGACGCTGACGGCGCCGCCGTCGCCGCCCACGCCGCCGCTGCCGCCAATGCCGACGGACAGGCTTCTCAGCGAGCCGCTGACGGTGCCGGCCAGGGCGGCCTCGCCGCCGCCGCCGCCGACGCTCTGCGCGAAGATGCCGAAGGCGGCGACACCCTGCGTCACGATGCTGCCGCCGGCGCCGTTGACGACGTTGACGCCGCCGCCATTGCCGCCGCCGCCGGCATTGCCGCCGACGCCGATGGCGCTCTGCACCGGGGTGTCGTCGCTGGCCGCGCTGGTGGAGCTGGCGCCGCCGCCGCTGCCGCCGCCGCCGCCGATGCTCTGGGCATAGATGCCGTCCGATTGCGCGCCCAGCGTGCTGATCTGTCCGGTATTGGTGGCGCTGACCAGGCCGCCAGGGCCGGCGGCGCCCCCGGTGCCGCCGACCGAGACGGAGACCTGGATGCTGACGCTGCTGCCTTCCTCATCCTTGCCGGACTGCGGCTGGTCGAAGATGCCGTTCAGCTCCTTCGCCGTGGCCTGGATATTCTCCCCGATCTGGCCGATCTGCAGGATGCCGTCGGCGATCCTGGTGACGGCCTGGTTGAAGTTCAGGCCGGCGGCCAGCGTGTCGTAGAGCGCCTGCGCATTGGAGAGGTCGGTCACGCCGCCCGCGGTCGCGCCGCCTTTGCCGGCCTTGCCGCCGCCGCCGCCGATGCTCTGCACCGCCAGGCCGATGGCGTCGGTGCCCCGGGTCAGGATGCTGCCCGAATTCACCACCGTCGCGGCATTGCCCTGGCCGCCCGCGCCGCCCTGGCCGCCGACGCCGACCGCGATGCTCAGGTTGCCGCCGGCGTAGGTGGCCGTGCCGCCGCCCGCCGCCCCGCCGCCGCCGCCGACGCTTTGCGCGAAGACCGCGTCGGCGCCATCGCCACGGGTCAGGATGGCGCCGCTGTTGCGAAGGTCCACCGTCCCGGCATCGCCGCCGGTGCCGCCGCGGCCGCCGACGCCGACCGCGGTGGCAAAGCTGAATTTGGCATCGGACGCCGAGGCCGAGGCATCGCCGCCGCCGCCCGCGCCGCCGCCGCCGCCGATGCTTTGCGCGATGACGCCATAGGCATCCTGGCCGCGCGTGGCCACCAGCCCCTGGTTGATCACCGTCACGGCGCCGCCGGTGCCGCCGGTGCCGCCGCGGCCGCCCACCGCGACGCTGATCGAGATCGACACGCCGCCCTGGCCGCCGGAGCCATAGGAGGCGGCGGTGCTGTCGCCGCCCGCGCCGCCGCCGCCGCCGATGCTTTGCACGATGACGCCCATGGCGGCATCGCCCGCCGTGGTGATCAGCCCGGTATTGGTGAGCCCCGCCGCACCGCCGGTATTGCCCGCCCCGCCCTGGCCGCCGGTCGCGAAGTCGACGGAGATGGCCGGGATTTCCTGGGTCGGCGAGATGTCGACGGAGCGCGCCGCGGCGGCGCCGCCGGTGCCGCCGCCGCCGCCGATGCTCTGGATCAGCACCCCCGCCGCATTCGGGCCGTAGGTGGTGATCTGGCCGCCATTGGTCACGAAGGCGCGGTTCCCGGGCCCGCCGCCGCCGCCGCCGCCGCCCACGGCCACCGAGGCAACCGGCACGATGCCGCCGTTGAACGACAGCGCCGACCCGCCCTTGCCGCCGCCGCCGCCGATGCTCTGCGCCTGGATGCCGGCGGCATGGTCGCCATAGGTCGTGACCAGCCCGCCATTGACCAGGCTGAGCGGGCCGGCGCGGCCGCCGCCGCCGGCATCGCCGCCGACGGTCATGGAGATCAGGCCGATGCCCTTGGAGGTGGCGCTGCCGCCGGCGCCGCCGGCGCCGCCGATGCTCTGCGCCAGCACGCCGCCGCCGCCCAGGGTGCTGGTCGAGGCGACGATGCCGGCGCCCAGGTTGACGCGCAGGCTGTTGCCGTCGCCGCCGACGCCGCCATTGCCGCCGATGGCGAATTGCGCGCCGATCGCGATGTCGTTGGTGTCGCCGCCGGAACCGCCACCGCCGCCGATGCTCTGCGCCAGCAGGCCGATGGCGTTGCGCCCGGTGACGATGACCAGGCCGTTCGGCGCGTCGATGGCGACCGGCCCGCCATTGCCGCCCGCCGCCCCGGCGCCGCCATCGGCGTTGAATCTGGCCTGGCCGCCGGCGCCGCCGCCGCCGCCGACGCTCTGCACCAGGGCGCCATGCGCATAATTGCCGGCGGTGCGAATGATGCCCGTGGTCCTGGCGGCGCCGAGGGTCAGGCTGGCGCTGCCGCCGATCCCGGCGCGGCCACCACTGCCGGCCTGGCCTTCCACCGCCTCGGCATTGGCGCCCAGCCCGCCGCCACCGCCATTGGCCTGCACCAGCACGCCCTGGCCGCTGACCACGCCGTCGACATCGCTGCCGGTGAAGCCGACGCTGCCCAGGATGGTGGCGCCGGCGATGCCGCCGCCGCCGCCATTGCCGCCATTGCCGCCGGAGGTGGCGATGGAGAAGACCGCCGGCACGCCGCCCGCGCCGCCCTGGCCGCCATTGGCCTGGACGCTGATGCCGCTGCCGGCGGCGGTGCCCGGCGCCAGGGTCACGGCGATGCTGCCGCCGCCCAGCGTGACGCCGGCCGTGCCGCCGGCGCCGCCATCGCCGCCGCGACCGCCGGTGGTGGTGATGAAGCTGTAATACGCATCGCCGCCGGCGCCGCCGGCGCCGCCATCGGCCACGGCCACCAGCCCCTGCCCTCCGGTCTGGATCGTGCCGCCGGTCCAGCGTAGCGTGGTGCCGCCGGCCGCGCCGCCGCGGCCGCCATCGCCGCCCTGGGTGGTGTCGAAGAGGTCCGCGGTGGCGCCGATGCCGCCATCGCCGCCGCCGCCGCCGAAGGACTGCACCCTGACCCCTGCCGTGAGCGCCAGCACGGTGCCACTGGCGACCAGGGAAGCGCTGCCGCCATCGCCGCCGCCGCCGCCTGCCGAGGCCTGCTTGTAGAAGATGCCGGCCGTGCCGCTGTCGCCGCCGCGCCCGCCGGCGCCGCCGCGCGACACCAGGTCGAGGCCGATGCCGGCGGGCCCCGAGGCAGGATCGGCCACGAAGCGGCCGTCGAAGCCAATGGTGACGACGCCGCCGGCGCCGCCCTGGCCGCCGGTTGCCTCGCCGGTTTCCGAGGCTCTGACGCCGCCCTGGCCGCCAGCGCCGCCGATGCTGGAGATCGGCGCGCCGAAGGTCTGCAGCCCGGCATCCGGGTTGCCGCCGCCGATGACGAGCAGATTAGTATTGGTGCCAGTGATCTGCGCGCCGGCCTGGCCGGGGCTGCCGGGGGGATGGCCGCCATCGCCGCCATCGATGCCGGGGCAACCGGCTAGGCCTCGCGAGACAACGCCATAGGGGGTCTGCGGTGCGGTCGTGCCGAAAGTTTGGTTTGCGTAATCGGCCTGGATCGGCGCAGGCGGCGCTGGGTTGCCGCTGGCATTGCAGGGCGTTTGTGCTTGTCCAGCGTTCGGCAGCAGAAATTGCCCGGCTGCGCAGGCGCCAAGCATGATGCCGAGGTTGCGGCCGGGCGCGGTCGCCATAGCCCGCAACAGTGCACCGGTCGTTTTGATCCGGTCATCCTTTGACACTTGGCGCTCCCCCCCGGAATAAGCCAACACCCATATGAATACGCGCGCAGTAAAATTGCTTATGCGTAACATTATGCCTATAATACCAATGGCGTGCCAAGCCACTTTGGTACGGCAATATCCATTTTGCATTTAGATTGAATTCGGTCAGCTCGGCGTAAGCGGCGGTTCCTAAGCAGCATCACGGCGCGCCCCTCCGGCCAGCCTTTCTCAGGCAAGACAAAGGGAGCGGCCGATACATGATGCAAAGGAGAAAATCAGCATGACCCTGCGGGCGATCCTGTCCCTAGCCTTGTGCTCGCTGGCTCCGGAGCCACTGACGGCGGCAGAACTGCAAGCTGACATTCCTCGCATCTTTCAGGCCAGAGTTGATCCACTAGCCCCAACCGAGCGCAGAGCAATGATTGGTCATTCATGGACCGAGGGATGCCCAGTGCCGCTGGACGACCTGATGGCCATCCGTCTCAACCATTGGGGCTATGACGACACTGTGCGGCAGGGAGTGCTGGTCGTGCATCGTAAGGTCAGCGGTGAGGTGGTCGAAGCCTTCCGCACCTTGTTCGACGCAGGCTTCCCCATCGAACGGATCCAGCCCTACGAGACCTATGGGATCGGAGAATACGCGGCCAGCAATGCCACCGTTGGTTTCTACTGCCGCCCGGCCCAGGACAGCCCATCAGTCTTCAGCTGGCACGCTTACGGGCTAGCGATCGACCTGAACCCAATGACCAACCCGTATCGCGACCCTAAAGGGTGGTGGCCGGCCGGATCGGACACGAACAGCAGTCGCAACCAAGTCATGCCCGGGCTGATCGCGCCGCGGTCCGCCCCCGTGGCCGCCTTCCTGGCCCAGGGGTGGGCCTGGGGAGGTACCCACACGGCCAGTCCGGATTACATGCATTTCGGCAAAGTGACGCTGGGCGACGAACCCAATCCGCTGAATCGTAACATTTGGGTGGACCGGCTCCGCTACACGCCTGACTAATTGCAGCGCTCTTTTGCAGCCCATTCCCCCTACCTTTGGCAGAAGCAGCCAATAGGCAATCCTGTTTTTCTGCGCTGTATCTTGGTAATAGCAGCAGTCTGCTTTTTCGATGAGAGCGGAATGGTCCTGGGCAAGCCTTCCTTCACTCAAACGGGGCGCCACGCGGCCAAAGAAGTGCAGTGTTTGGATCCGCATGAGCCTTGAGAGGGCGCTAGCGGCTCTACCAGAGATAGTTACCACATTTTGCGCCGCAGCAGGGTGTCCGACGTGGGCCAATCGCCCCCCTACTGGCAGCGAACATTAGGCCATCGGTGGTCACACCTAAGCCAGTGTTGGGCGTTTGGTTTCGATCTTTGATTTTTCGTATCGGAAATCGGGTTGGTCATTGAAATGAAATGGGAATAAATCAAAGCGTCGAAATCAAAAAAATCAAACGGGGGAATTTAATCTGGGAATGGGAGCCCCTTGCGGTGGGGGACCCCCTCGCCGGACCGGGATTCGACCCCCCCACCCCCCTCCTGCCCTTGCTGCAGGCTCCTCAAGCGCCGCCAGAGGCCACAGAGCGGGGCGACAGCTACACCCCTAGCGCGAGACCCCCTGAGGTCCTTGTAGCGCCTCCTGAGGCGACCGCGGCTGCGGAACAGATCCCCCCTTCGAGCTGTGCTGATGGGGGCCGTTTGGAGGGATCTGGCGTGGGTCCCGAGCACACGCCATCCGGGCCGCTTCAGGCAGGCAAGGTTGGTCGGCCAAACGACGACCCCGCGGGGCCAAGGCGGCCCTGAGCAGCCTTTGAGCGCCCTGTGCGGGCTAACCTGACAGACAGACACCGGCGGCCAGCCTTTACGTTTCCAAACGGTGGTTTGACGAAACGTAAAGGCCACCAGCCGCTAACCGGAGGGGGCGTTTCAAACCCAAACGTCCGTTTGACGGTCTGAAACACCCCAGGCGCGGCTCTGCCAATATCCGCCACTAGGCCGACGCAGTGACTTCTGGTCTGTCGATTAAACAGCGTCGTATCGCCGACCGCGCGCACCGGCGCCATTCGCCAGCACACTCTGGTTGGCAAAGTGGGGATTTACCGCCGCCGCCCCTACTGCTCCACAGGCTGCGCGCTGTGCCTCGTCGAAACCTCGCCCCGCGCCGTCTCAGTCTCCGGCCACACGCGGTACCAGATGGCGTAGAGCGCGGGCAGGAAGATCAAAATCAGGACCGTGCCCACCGCCGTGCCGCCGATCAGCGTGTATGCCATGGAGCCCCAGAACACGGAGTGCGTCAGCGGGATGAAGGCGAGCACCGCCGCCAGCGCTGTAAGGATCACGGGACGCGCTCGCTGTACCGTCGCTTCAACGATGGCACGGTAGGGCGAAAGTCCCGCAGCCTCGTTGTCGTGGATCTGCCCGATCAGGATCAGGGTGTTGCGCATTAGGATGCCCGCCAGCCCGATCAGTCCGAGGATTGCGTTGAAGCCGAAGGGCTGCCCGAACAGCAGCAGCATTGGCACAGCCCCGACCAGGCCGAGCGGCGCCGTTAGCATCACCATGGCGGTCGCCGAGAAGGAGCGGACCTGCAGCATGATGACTAGCAGCATCAGTACGATCATGATCGGGAAGACTGCGGCCAGCGCCGTGTTCGCCTTGGTGGATTCCTCGATGTTAGCTGCCGTCTCGATCCGGTAGTCCGACGGCAGGGAAGCCCGCAGTGGGGCCAGCGCCTCGATAAGCTGACGGGACACGTCCGGCGGCTGCATCCCGTCCTCGATGTCGCCGCGCACCGTGATTGTCGGCACCCGGTCCCGCCGCCACTGCAGCGGCGTTTCCATGCGCACCTCTATTCGGCCGATCTGTTCCAGCGGGATGATGCCGCCGCTGCGGGAGGTGAGCGTCAGGTCTCCGAGCCGCGCTGGGTCAAGGCGCGTTTGGCCAGCACTACGGGCGACGACGTCCACGGTGCGGATGTCCTCGCGCATGCGCGTTACCGTGACGCCGGACAGCAAGAACTGCAGTTGCTGCGCCGCCTCGGCCGGGGAAAGGCCAATCAGCCGCAGCCGGTCTTGGTCGAGCACGAAGTGAGCGGTTGGGCTGCGGGTGCCCCAATCCTGGTCGACCCGCCGCATATGCGGGTTATCGCGCATGACCGCTTGCGCTCGGTAAGCGATGCCAAGCAGCACGGCTGGATCTGGCCCCATGACGCGGAAGGCGACCGGGAATGGCGAGTAAGGCCCGAAAACAAGTTGGGTGACGCGCAAGTCGGCTTCGAGCGCCAAGCCTGCGACGATGCGCTCGCGCAGCCGACCCTTGAGCGCCTCGCGAGCCTCCGGCGAGGGCGTGAGGATCACGATCTTGGCAAAGGCGGGATCCGGCAGTTCGGGCGACATGGAGAAGAAGAAGCGCGGCGCACCCTGCCCGAGATAGCTGGTCACAATGCGGGCCTCTGGCTGCTCCTTTAGCCAGGCTTCCACCTTGGCCACGGCGCCCCCGGTGACACCGATACTAGTGCCCTCGGGCAGGCGGACCTCGACCATCACCTCCGGCCTGTCGGATTGCGGGAAGAACTGCTGCTTAACAACGCCCATACCCGCCCCAGCCATGCCGAGGGACAGGACCACCAGCCCGGATACCAGGAACTTGTTTCGCACGGCCCAGGCGATCAGCGCGCGCAGCATGCGGTAGCCGCGCGTGTCGTAGAGGGCCGCATGCCCGCCTACCACGGGCTTGACCTTCGGCAATAGCACCACGCCCAGATAGGGTGTGAAGGTCACTGCCACGATCCAGGAAGCCATTAGAGCAAAGCCGACGATCCAAAAGATGTTGCCCGCGTACTCACCTGCCGATGAGCGGGCGAAGCCTACGGGCATCAGGCCGATGACGGTGACCACCGTGCCGGACAGCATGGGCGCGGCGGTGTGGCTCCAGGCAAAGGCCGCGGCGCTGATGCGGTCCATGCCCTCCTCCATCTTCACCACCATGATCTCGATAGCGATGATGGCATCGTCGACCAGCAGGCCGAGCGACAGGATCAGCGCGCCGAGGGTGATGCGGTCGAAGACCCTGCCGGTGGCCATCATGATCAGGAAGACCAGCGCCAGGGTAAGCGGTACGGCGGCGGCGACGATAATGCCCGCGCGCCAGCCCAGGCTGAGCAGGCTAACCAGCAGCACCACGCCGAGCGCCATGAAGAACTTCAACATGAACTCGCTAACGGCGCCGTCGATGTTGACGGCCTGGTCGCTGACCTTGCTGAGCGTCAGGCCGAGCGGCAGTCCCTCCTGAATAGCCGCCACCTCGCGCTCCAGCGCGGCGCCGAGTTCGAGTCCGTTCCAGCCTTCCTGCATGACGACGCCGAGAGCCATGGCGGGCTCGCCGTTGTGGCGGATCAGGAAGGTTGCCGGGTCTTCGTAGCCCCGGCGAACCTCGGCAACGTCAGACAGGTGCAAGTTGCGGCCGCCGACCACGATTGGCGTGGCGGCGATAGTTTCAGCATCGTCATAGGCGCCGTCCAGCCGCAGCTGCACCTGTTGCCCCCGGGTCTCCACCGAACCGGCGGGGGTCATGGCGTTCTGCCGCTCCAGCGCCGTAAAGATGTCCTGGGCGCTGATGCCGAGCGTCGCAAGGCGCGGATTGGAGAACTCGACGAAGATGCGCTCCGGCCGCTCGCCTAGAATATCGACCTTTTTTACCCCGGGCACATGAAGCAGGCGCTGCCGGATGGCCTCGGCCTGTCGGGTCAGCAGGCGTGGCGGCATGCCAGGCGCCTTAAGGGTGTAGAGGCCGAAAGTCGTGTCGGAGTACTCGTCGTTAACGAAGGGGCCGACAGCGCCGGGCGGCAGGCGACGTGCCTCATCGCCCAGCTTCTTGCGCGCCTGATAGAACTGCTCCTGCACTACTTCGGGCGGCGTATTGTCCTTCAGGGTTAGCGTCATGAAGGCGAAGCCGGGGCGCGTCATGGTCTCAACCCGGTCGTACCAGCGTAGTTCCTGCAGCCGCTTCTCCAGCGGCTCGGCGACGAGGTCCTGCATCTCCTGCGCCGTGGCACCCGGCCATGCCGCTTGCACCGTCAGTACCTTGATGGTGAATGCCGGGTCTTCCGCGCGGCCGAGCTTGAAGAAGGCGAAGGCACCTACGAGACCAATCATCAGGATCAGGAACAGTGTCACCGACCGCTCACGCACCGCCAGTGCCGAGAGGTTCAGGCTCATCGAGCGGCCTCCCTGGTATCCACCCGCACCGCCTGGCCGTCCCGCAGCAGGTGGGCGCCCAGCGCCGCGACGCGCTCGCCCGGCCGGACGCCGTCCACCACCATCTGCTCGGCACCGACCTGACGCACCTGGACCGGGCGGAAGTGCACGGTTGATCCTTCCGCGTTCAGCACCCAAACGCCGGTGGCACGCCCGTCGTCGCGGATCGCGCTTAGAGGAATGGCAGCTCCACCATTCGATGTGACGGAAGAGATCCTCAGTGTGACCGTGCTGCCCAGAGGAGCCTGTGCCGCTGCGCCCTCAAGGACGTAGCGCGCTTCGTAGGTGCGGCTTGCGGGATCGGCTGCGTCGGAGAGCTGGCGCAGCCGCGCCGGAACAGACGCCGCGCTCCCGGATTGGCCGTAGACCGTCGCCTCCGCTTCGGACCCGAGCGCGGGACGGAAACCCTCCGGCAGGTTCACCACAGCTTCTCGGGGCCCTGCCTGGGCCTGGCGGACGACGGCCTGGCCTGCCGCCACCACAGCACCAGGTTCGGCCAGCACCTGCGTCACGACGCCGTCGGCATCAGCCCGCAGTGTGGCGTAGTCAGACCCGTTGGCGGCGACCTCTGCTTCCGCCTCTGCCGCCGCGAGCGTGGCGCGGGCGGTGTCCAAGGTGGCACGCGTCGTCTCGTACTTCTGGCGGGACGCCCACCCTTGGGCGAGCAATTGCCGGTAGCGCCCCTCGTCAGCCTCGGCCTGAACCAGCGTTGCACGCGCGCTGGCGACAGCGTTGCGCCGCGCGAGCAGCGCAAGGGTCAGGTCCTTATCGTCGAGCCGCGCTAGGGTATCCCCGCGCCGGACGGCCTGGCCGACGTCGACGAGCCGTGCGGTCACCTTACCCGCCACGCGGAAGGCCAGGTCGCTTTGGATCCTGGCGCCAAGGATCCCAGTGAAGGAACGGTCGGTGCTCTGCACTGGCAGCGCCATCGCCATCAGGACAAGCGGCGGCGACTTACGTGGGTCCTGCTGGCTCGCTTGGTTTGGGCCTTGAGCAGCGACGGCGTTGTGGGAGCGGCCGGTCACTGCGGCGGTTCCGGCGCCAACTGCTGTCGCGGCGGCTAACGTGCCGAGGATGGCCCAAAGGGCTTTCCGTTGCATACGGGTGATCCTGGAAAAACTCGTGAGTTTGGAGGAAAATGTTATTACGGAATATAGGTGCATATGCACTTTTAATGCGGATGTTGCTATGTGGCTGCCGCTCATGTCTTGGAGAGGCTTCCCAGGCCCCGCCACATCGCGGGGAACGACGCTGTCGGAACAGATGCCTTCACCGCCTCATTGGTCACGCGCCAGGATTCTAGTGCCTGGAGAAGCAAGTTCTGCCCCTGCGGGGTCAGGGAGACACGCTTCACACGGCTATCCCGAACGTCCTGTACCATCGATAGCAATTCCCGCCGCTGCAACACCGCGAGGTTCCTGGTCATCGTCGTGCGGTCAATGCCCAGTAGCGTTGCCAGCTCGTTGATGCTCGACGCTTCAGTGCCCCGAATTGCAGTCATCAGGCTAAACTGCCAATTGTTCAGGTCAAGGTGCCGGAAGGCATCATCGTAGCGACGTCCGACGGCGCGGCTGGCGCGCTGCACATGGAGGCAAATGCAGGACGCTTCCACCGCGCGGAGGAGCTGAGGGTCGAGGGACAGAAGGTGTGCCATCCCGTTATATGGATGCATATACACTATTTTTGCAAGCTTTTAGTGAGCCGATCACGAGCCAGAGGGGAAAGCTGCTCTTTATCCAATTTCTTAGAATTCTACCTGCTTGCTGCAAAATCGCTCGATTGGGTGAAGTCCGCAGTGGAGAGGTAATTCAAAACGTTCCGAGGTCATGCTAGGCTCAGGACCTATTAAATCTGATCTTGCGCTCTGATGGAGCTGTGATTCCATGGCAGCCGGAGGTGCTGCCATGGCTGACTTGTTCTGGCTGACGGAGGCGTAGGTCGAGCGGATCTCGCCTTTCTTTCCGCTGTCGCACGGCGTGCCGCGGGTCGACGACCAGCGTGTCGTCAGCGGGATCATCCACGTCATCCGCAACGGCCTGCGCTGGCGCGACGCGCCCGCCGAGTACGGTCCGCACAAGACGCTCTACAACCGCTTCATCCGCTGGAGCCGGATGGGCGTGTTTAACCGGATCTTCGCAGGCCTGGCGGGCCGCCGAGGCCAGCCCGATCGGCTGATGATCGACGCGACCCATCTCAAGGCCCACCACACGGCGGCCAGCCTCCTCAAAAAGGGGCTCTATCCCGATGTATCGGCCGGACGAAAGGCGGGCTGAACTCCAAGCTGCATGCCGTCTGCGACGGTCAGGGCCGTCCTGTCCTGCTGCTGCTCACCG
>NZ_CACSJM010000018.1 GCF_902706185.1 Roseomonas sp. 18066
TATAAGAGACAGGGGTATCGGCCATGCGGGGCGCTCTCCATGCCGGGAAGCCCGCAGCATGGCGGCGCGCCGCCGCCCCGGGCAATTCCTTTCGGAGGCCGCCTCTGCTCGCGCGGAGATGACGAGGCTTTTTCCGTTTCAGCTGAAGGGCTTGCGGCGTCGCGCCCTGCCGGACACGCGCATCTTGCTTGATCGACGCGGCGGTGGTGCCCAGGACAGAAGGGCAACCGGACGGAGCCTCGCATGACCCCCGAGCACCTCGCCGCCATCGCCGCCGCCAATGCCGAGCAGGTCCGCCGCGCCCAGCAGGCCGCGCCGCCACCGCCGCCCGGCCCGCTCGAGACGCTGGGCGAGGGCGCCGTGCAGCTCGACACCGCCAGCCAGCTGGTCGGCCTGGCCGGCGATGTCGGCGACCTGGTGCTGACCGGGCTGCGCGCCACCGGCAGCTGCATCGGCGCGGTCTGCGACCTGCTGCCCAGCCTGGACTAGGCTCAGCCCTTCGGCATGGCGCTGCCCGGCGCCGGGGGCGCCGCGGGCGTGGCGCCGTCGGGCCGCGCGGCGCTGACCTGCTGGCCATTGCCGGTGAAGCGCAGCCGGGTGACCGAGCCGCTGCGGTCGGTCGCCGTGCAGCTGGCCCGGTGCCAGGTCTGGCCATCGGCCGACATGCTGATGTCGCAGCTGCCATTGATCTGCTTGGCCATGCTGCGGCCGTCGATCGAGGTGTGCATCCGGGTCAGGCCCAGATGATACTCCTCCGGCCGCGGCTGGCTGTCGCGATCGGCCTGGAAGCCGATGGTGACGCCGCGGCCGCTCTGCACCGACAGCAGGATGGCGCCGTCGCGGTGCTGCACATAGACCAGCCCGCTGCTGCAGGGGCGCGGGGCATTGTCCACTGTCATCTCGCAGCTGCCGGGGGCGCCGATCACCAGCTTCGGCATCGGCTGGCCCTGGGCCTGCGCCTGGCCGGGGGATTGGGTTTGCGCGCTGGCGAGGGCGGGCAGCAGGGCCAGGGCGGTGATGGCGAGCGTCGTGCGCATGCGGTCTCTCCCTTTGTCTGGTTGCAATCCTGGTGACGCGCCCAGGCTGCGGGGAAAGCCGGCGGCAATGCGGCGCGCGGCCGCAAAGCTGCGTGAGGGGGCCGCTTCAGCGCCGCAGGAAGCGCGCCGCCAGCATCAGCACCAGCCCGACCGCGATGACGCCGAAGGTGGTGGGGGACGCCCGCCAGGCATCGAGCACCGCGGCCGGCAGCCAGGTGAGCCAGGACATGACGCAGCGCGGGATCCACAGCAGCGTGTCCCAGCCCACCACCGAGGCGGCGATGCCGAGCGCCACCAGGAAGACGCCGAGCGACCAGAGCCGGGCCGAGGTCACAGGCAGCATTCCTTCAAGCGGAAGAGATCGATCATGGCCGCAGCTTCGCCATGAATTGCGGCGGAAATGCAAGGCGCCGCGGGCGCGAGGCAGGCCACCTCAGCGGCGGTTCTTCAGCCAGAGGGTGAGGAACATCACGGCGACCATGATGACCACGCCGGTGCGGTGCTGGCTGATCCATTCCAGCGCCTGCTGCAGGGGCATTCTTCTCGTCCTTCGGGATGCTTCGCCGGTCAGCTAGCGGCGGGATGCCGGTGGTGTCCAGCCGGGGCCGTCAGCTGGGGTCACATCGCCCATCGCCCCGATAGACGCCGCGGATTGGCGACGCCGGCGCCGGCATGGCATTCATGGCCGGCCCCGACAGAGACCCGATGCCGCCATGATCCCGCGCCCCAGGCCGTGCCGCTGCCTCCTCGCCGCCGCGGCGCTCGCGCTGCTTGCGACGGTCATCGGCGCGGCCCCGGCCGCGGCGCAGCAGGCCAGCTACTGCAACAACCGGCTGGTCGTCGACGCCTTCTACAACACCATCGTGTCGAACGGCTCGCGGTCGCGCGTCGACTATTACGCGCAGCTGCGCAACACCGGCAGCCAGGCCGTCGCCTACAACGCGCAGTTCACCTACGGGCAGGGGGGCGCGGTCATCGCCGATCGGCTGCAGGCGCATGGCCAGAGCCTGAACGGCCTCGCCAACACCCGGCTGAAGCTGGCGAGCCAGACGATGGCCAATCCCTCCGGCGCCGGCGCCCTCCCCTCCGCCACGCTGGCGCCCTACCTGGTCATCACCTGCCGCTGAGGGCGCGCCGCCCCTCGGCTATCCCAGGTCGAGCGGGTGCAGCGTGACATGGAGCGCCGCGCCCGCCCCCAGCAGCAGCAGGGCGAAGGCCGCGAGCAGCACGGGCCCCGCCCAGGCCGATCCGCGGCGGCGCAGGGCGCGGGCGGCCAGGCAGCCCGCGATCCCCACGGCTGACGGCGCGAGGAGGAGGGGCAGCGCGTAGGGCGGGAACAGCGCGGTGCTGCCCCGGGCCAGCGCGGCCAGCTCGTATCGGTAGGCGTGGAGCAGCAGCGCCTGGGCGACCGCGCTGAGCAACAGCAGCAGCGCGGGGGCGCCTGCCCGTCGCCTCACCCGCCGGGCCTCACCCGCCGGGCCTCACCCGCCGGGCGCCGGGCGCCGGCGCACCCGCCCGTCCTGGACCAGCTGCTCGACCACCAGCCGCATGACCGTCGCATCGACCGCCACGCTGAAATGCCCGAGCCCGCCGAGGCCGGGCGCCAGATCGGCATCGATCACCGTGTCCTGCACCCGCGCGCATCCGGGGCGGGCCGGCGACGGCGCCTCGCCGGGCTGCAGGCGATAGGCGACGGTCAGCCGGACGCTGCAGGCGACCTCGGCCGAGCCCCAGGCGTCGAGCAGCACCATCGTCTCGACCGGAAGGCCGGCCTCGCCAAGCCGCCGGGCGAATCGCGCCGCAGCCGGGCCGCCGGCCGAATAGCCATAGACGGCGATGGCTTGGGGCCGGGGGGCCAGGGCCAGCAGGTCATCGGCCGCCCGGGCCCATTCGCCGGGTCGATGCACGGTGGCGGGCACGCCGCCACGCCGGAGGTCCTGCGCCAGCGCATCCGTGCCGGTGGCGCGGTAGCTCTCGCCCGACCAGTTGAGGCCGGTGAACAGCACGACCCGGCCGACCTCGGGCGCGGCGATGGGCTGCGCCACCTCCTGGTATCCGGGAACGGTGCTGGCGCAGGCCGGGAGCAGCACCAGGAAGGCCAGGCCGGCGATGGGAGCCAGAGGGCGCGGTCGCCCCTGCGTCTCAGCCTCGCGGCCGCTTGCCTGCATCGCGGCCGATCTCCGGGGTGAGCTCGACATCCGCCGTTTCAGCGGCCCCCCTGCACTTTGCTCTGATAGCCGCCAAAGCAATTCTCGGCTCCATCCACGGCGGCGCAGCAATGGCCGTTGGCGAGCTGGCGGTTTCGACATCGACCAGCGAGGCATAGAACATCTGCCTGCCTGCGTAGCCGCCATTGTCATTCTTCTCCCGCACGAAGCCGCACAACCCCTTGGTCCCCTCGCTCTCCACGACGTAGGTCGACGAGAATCGGGCGGATTGCGGATCTCGCAGGTCCCTGGCGACGGCCTGCTCGTAGCGGCGCAGCTGCGCCGGTGTCGCCTGAAGCCGCTGCACCTCGGCTGCCGGATCCGTGGCACGCTGCGCGGCGGCCGTCCTGGATGCGGTCGCTCTCGATGCGCGCGGGGCGATCGGATCCGGCTTCTGGGCGCAGGCGGCCAAGGCGAAAGCTGCGGCCAGAATGAGATATCGCATCAAGCGGCTCCGGAGGGAGGCGCAACCTTATGGGGCGGGAGAAGCGGCCTCAAGCGCGGGCTCGGGCATGAGGGGGCCCCGCGCCTGATCCAGGAGGATGACGCGGTGCAGCCCTGACCTGGCGAGACGCAGGACCTTACGCCGATCGACTGGGATACATTGGGGGGGGGCGCTCGATTTGCGCCTGTCACGCCGGGGGGTTACCCGGTGATTTCAGCGACCTGCCTGACCGGCTGCAAGTCACTGAAAAATTTGGCGGACCCGATACGATTCGAACGTACGACCTTTGCCTTCGGAGGGTAAAATGGTGCGTTTTTTCTGGGCTGATCTGTCTTGCGGGCGTTTGTTAAACCGCTGATTAACCACGATATGCGTTTGCGAGGCTTTGCGCGAGGTTGCGCCGATATGCGTCGCGCTGTTACCCCGGTGTTACCCCGTAGAGCCGGGGTAACAGCCGGAGCGCGAGGCCCAGGACGTGGCGGACAAGCGGAAGATCGGGCTGCGTGAGATCCGCGCCCTCCCCCAGAACACCGAGATCTTCGATGCCGGGCCAGGGGCTGTCCCCGGCTTCGGCGTGCGCCGACGGGCGGGGGCCACGGTCTCCTACTTTGTTATGTTCCGGACGGTTGAGGGCCGGCAGCGGCGCCTAACCATCGGTCAGCACGGCGCGCCCTGGACGCCTGACCAGGCGCGGGAGAAAGCCTTGGCCATTTTGGCCGAAGTGAAGATCGAGCAGCGCGATCCAGCAGCTGAGAAGCGGGAGCGGCGGGAGGCGGCCATCATTGCCGACCTCTGCGAGATGTATCTCGCCGACGCCGAGGCAGGGCGACTGCTGACCCGCCGCGGCACGTCGAAGAAGTCCACCACCCTGGCAACTGACCGCAGCCGCATCAGCTCGCATGTGCTGCCGCTGCTCGGCCCCATGAAGCTGTCATCGCTGACCCGGGCGGACGTCGAGCGCTTCATGCACGCCGTGGCAGAGGGCAGGTCCAGCAAGCGGGAGAAGACCGGGAAGCCGAGGGGCCTGTCGAACGTCCGCGGCGGCAAGGGGAGCGCAGCACGCACGGTTGGCATGCTGGGCGCCCTCTTCACCTACGCTGTCCGCAAAGGCCTCTGCGCGAGCAACCCGGTCACTGGCGTTATCCGCTTCGCCGACAGCCAGCGCGAGCGGCGCCTCAGCGATCAGGAATATGCGGGCATCGGTGCTGGCCTGGTAGCATTGGCTGGCCCGGCTCACCGCGCCGACGGGAAGGAGGGCAAGCAGCAGATCTGGCCCCCTGCCCTGGCGGCCATCCGCTTCCTACTGGTGACCGGCTGGCGCTCTGGCGAAGTCATCGGCCTGAGGTGGAGCGAGGTGGATCTCGTCACCCGCACTGCCCGCCTAGCCGACACGAAGACCGGCCAAAGCATGCGCCCGCTGTCCCAGGCAGCCTGCGCCATCCTCAATGCCCAGTCTCGCGCTGGCGCCGGCGACCTGGTGTTCCCTGCTTCCCGCGGTGCGGGGGTGATGTCTGGCTTCCCGAGCTACTTCGCACGCGTCTGCGCTGCAGGCGGCGTGCCGAGCGATGTCACGCCACATGTGCTCCGGCATTCCTTCGCCAGCCTCGCCGCCGATATCGGATTCAGCGATGCGACCATCGGCCAGATGATCGGCCACAAGGGCGGCGGCATCACCCGGCGGTACATCCACCATGCGGATGCCGTGCTGCTGGCCGCGGCCGATCGGGTGGCAGAAGAGACGATTACACGCATGGGCAGGTAGGCGTTTCGGCGTCCCGCCTGACCGAGCACATGTTTCTAAGCCCAGGGCATGCGCAATAGCGTCGGAACAGTCGGACCGGTCGGATTATCGTTTATTATCAATACCATAATGCATTCCGACGGCTGGTCGGACAGTCGGGTTTGTCGGAACATCGGAAGGTCGGAAAGGGGCTTCCAAGCTTCAGTGGCGTGCCTATCATTAGCCGTAACGAAGGCTCGGGAGGGATGGACGTGGCGCAGCAAAGAAAACTGGAAGCCTGGCGCGTGCTCGAAGATGCCGAGATCGCTCTCGAACGCTTCCGGGGTTCAAAGGACGATGTAGACCGTCGAATCTACTGGATCTCTCTTGTGACCCTAATTCGAGCAGTAGGGCATGTCTTGAAGAAGGTAGATGGCGGCAAGAACGTCAATTTCGGTGCAGTCGTTACAGCGAGATGGGACGTAGCTAGTAAGGAGCCCGAATTTATCAACGTCATAAAACTTCACCGCGATTCCTTGCTGAAGGAATATCGTTTCCACGTTGCCCCGTCGGGCATTCAGGACGAAGCGGGTGAGGATCTATTAACCGAAGATGGCCAACAGATTCTGACGCAGAATTGGTTCGGGCCAGACAAAGACAAGATGGAAAAGCCTGCGGAAGAGATCGCTATCCAGGGGTTGGAATGGTGGAAGAAGGAGCTCGAAGATCTGGAGCGGGTTGCAGGCCCTTGATGACGGATGGATAAAGAGCAGCTCCTTCTAAAGGTTGCTGACATACTCTCGATTTCTGCCATTTAGCGATTCGCTGCGCCGCCCTCATCTGGCATAATCCCCGTAATATACTTGAGGCATTCTTGCCGCGCGGGGATCTGCGAATGTCGGGCTCCAATACAGACCTTGAATTCAAGTTTGGTGCGGCTGGGTTCCAGTCGATTGATGCGTCGTTCGACAAGATCGAATCCCGGCTCGGGACAGCCGCATCGGTGGTGCGGCGATATGGTGAGGAAGCCAGGACCGTTCAGCGGATCTTCGACGAAGGGAAGATTTCCGCCGACCGCTACAACCAGACGATGACGGCGCTGCAGTCGACCACTGAGCGCCAGATCCAGGCGGCGCAGGGCTCCGCCTCTGGCTTCAGCCGGTTCAGCCAAGCGATGGGCGCAGCTGGCTTCCAGGCGCAGGACTTCGCGGTTCAGGTGCAGGGCGGCACCAGCGCCCTCACCGCCATGTCGCAGCAGCTGCCGCAGTTCCTGGGCATCTTCGGCACCGGCGGCGCCATTGCAGGTGCAGCGGTCGCCGCAGGCGCGCTGGCCATCAAGTTCCTCGACATCGGCGGCAACGCGGACATCGCTCGGGAGCGCGGCCAGTCGGCCTTAGACGCGATGACTTCCAGCGCCCAGGAAACCGCCAAGGTCCTCTCCAGCATCAACGACCTGTTCCTGACTGCCGGACAGCGCGCGGCCACGCTAGCGAACCTGCAGCGCAGTCAGCTTCGGACCCAGGCGCAGTCTCGACTGGATGACTTGGGGAGTGGGCGACAGGAACTGGCGCGCCGCCTTGCCGAGGAGGAAGCGTATCTCAGCGATCTGGCCGGCAGCCGGGTAGGCCAGATCTGGAGCGGCCAGGGTCGTAGCATTGACGTCTACCGGGCCGACTCTGCCCGTGATCAGGCGGCGGAAGCCCAGGCCATCGTGCGTGTCCGCGAACTGCGGAGTCAGCTGACCGGAGCCGAGCGCGAGGCAGAGCAGCTGCGAGCCACGCTTACTCGGCTCGACAATGCGGGGCGTTTGGGTCCTGAGGAACTCGGCCCGGCATCCTCCGACCCCGCTGGCCTCAATGCCATGCGGGCACAGCTCGACCAGCGCTTTGCCGCCCAGCAGCAGTATGAGCAGAAGCTGCGCGACATCCGTGCTCAGCGCGTCAACGGTGAGATCTCTGAAGCGGCTGCTACCGAAGCGACCAACCTAGCGCTGCAGCTCCGCAACAAGACCCTGACGGATCTGGCGGAGAAGGCCGCCAAGGCCGCCGGCGCGGCGAAGACCCTCGTCGACGTCTTCGCGATCAATCCCGACGGCTCCCAGGGCGAGGCATTCCAGCGTGAGGCCGGCGTGCAGCGCCTGCTGGATCGTTGGCGCGGGCAGGCCGATCGAAAGGCTGAGGCCGAGACAAAGGCGGATGAGCGCGCGCGGGAGAAACGCGAGAAGGAGCAGGAGCGCGAGCTCGAACGGCGCCAGCAGCGGGAGGAGCGCGTCACCGACGATATCGTTCAGTACAGCTCTGACCGCTTCGCCGACATGTTCACCGCCACGGAAGGTGGCTGGAACAGCATGTGGCAGAACATGCGTCGCACCGCCCTGGGGCTTGTGGCGCGCATCAGCGCTGAAGCGGTCATCCGCCCTATCGTGCAGCCGATCGTTGGCAGCCTTATGAGCAGCACCGCCCTCGCTGGTGCCGCTGGCAGCGTCTCGGGCTCGTCCAGCATCTTCAGCGGGGTGGGCCAGGCGCTTGGCTTGGCGAACCTGGGCGAGACGCTGGGCCTGGGCAGCATCAGTGAGGCCCTGGGGCTTAGCGGTATCGGATCCAGCCTCGGCCTGAGCGGCGGGCTTTCGGGTGCGCTTGGCACGACGCTGTGGACTGCGCCCTCGTCCCTCGGCAGCGCGGCTGTTGCAGGCGCTGACCCGATTGCGATGGCATTTGCTACTGCTGCCGAGGCGGGCGCCCCCGTGACCCTTGGCAGCCTCCTGGGTGGCGCCGGCGCCGGATTCGGCGCGGGTATGCTGCTGAACACCCTCGTCGGCGGCAAGTCGACTGGTGGCATGATCGGGTCCGGCGGCGGCGCCCTGGCTGGCGCGGCGATCGGCTCGATCATCCCGGGCATCGGGACGCTGATCGGCGGTCTCATTGGTGGCGCCGGCGGCGGCCTGCTCGGCGGGCTCTTCGGCCCCGGCAAGCCCAACCCGGCGGGTTCCTTCCAGCTAGGGACCGACGCCAACGGCCAGCTGACGATCTTGTCCGAGCGCTCCAAGCACATGGAGCTCGACGAGCAGCGGGCAACCACGCAGTCGATGCTGGGGAACCTGAATTCCTCGATCGCTGGGCGCGGGCTGAGCCTGCGTGCAGACACGGGCATCAGCCAGATTCACTTCGGCAATGACGAGGACCCCGAGGCGGACAACGACGACCTGGTCCGCTCGGTGCTGGGGAACCTCACGGGCGGCTCGGACAGCGTCATGGCCGTCATTGCCCGGGAGATTGCGCAAGGGGCCGAGGCGAGCCTGGAGACGGCGTTCGGCAATATCGATTGGGTCAGGTCGGTCTATGAGCCGCTGACGTCGACTGCCGAAGCCGTCAGCGCCTTCGACCTGTCCATCGCCGGGGTGAACACCACCTTCGACGCGGCGCGGGCCAAGGCTGCCGAGCTCGGCCTCGCGACCGACGCCCTGGTGCAAAAGCAAGGCGAGCAGATCTCGGCCCTGGTCGAGCAGCGCCATCTGGCTGTCTGGGGCGCGGATGAGAACCTGCTGATCCGCCGGTTGCGTGCGACCGGGCAGGATGAGGAGGCCGATCTTCGGTCGTTCGACTTGGCTGCCGTCGGCGAGCGTGCGGCCTTCAAGGCTAACCTCGAGAGCCTGGGTCTCACCGCGGATAGCGTGACGCAGCGCATGCTGACCCTGGAGGAGACCCTTGGTCAGGAGCGGTTGGCCATTGCGGAGCGCTACGCCGAGCAAGTCAGCCAGGCGGAGAAGCAGGCGGCAGGCAATGCGGCTGGGGTGATAGGCAGCCTCGCCGACTATGCCCGCAGCCTGAACTACAGCGATAGCAGCCCGCTCGGCGCGTCCGAGCAGTTCATGACCGCTCGGTCGCTGTATCTGAGCAATCAGGAAGCGGCGCTCGGGGGTGATGCGACGGCGCTTAGCCAGTTCCAGAGCTACTCGCAGGACTACCTGACGGCAGCGCGCGGCCTTTACGGCAGTGGGACGGGCTACGCGGATGCATTCCGGCAGGTGAAGGACACGCTCGGCGGGATTGGCGCCATATCGCCTGAGACGCTGACCCAAGCTTTCATGACCCAGAACACCGAGACGCAAACCGCCACCCTCGTTGGGGAGCTGCAGGAGCTGCGCGCCGCCGTCGACCGGCTGCAGCGCGAGCAGCAAATGACGACCGCGGCGATGTCGATCGGCCGTCGCTAACTATCGAGCAGGAGATCATCAGAATGAATGACGCCGACCGCCAGGCGCTGGAAGCCCATCTGATCAACAAGGCTCACATGGAGATCCTGTCGACGGCCCAGCGCATGCAGCAGGCCCAGGTACTCCAGGCCGCGCAGATCGATCAGCTGACGAAGGTTTTGCCGGCCATAGCCAGCACGCTGACGGAGATGACGGAATTGTTGAGGACGCTGAGCCAAGATCAGGCGGCACGAACCATGGACCGTGCCGGGGCGTCCCAGCAGAAGCCCGCTCCCCAAGCCGGGGGAGCGGTGCTGGCGCTGGTGCCGGCGTCGAAGCCGGAGGCCGAAGCTTAGGCTCCGAGGCGCAGGCGAGCTCGGTTTGCCTGCAGCAAGCGGCTGAGAGCCTCGTCTTCGCTGATGTCCTCTGGCCAGCCGTAAGCGGCAGCTACAGCTGCATCCAGACGGCGGTGCAGGTTGTCCAACCAGGCGCCTTGCGGTGTGCCACGAGTATTGTAGAGCGCGGTCAGTGTACGCTTCTTGAGCAAAGCAGCGGCGGCAGCATCTTTTGGCAAAATCCGATCGGGAAATCCTGGCGCAACCTCCGGCACTTGAAGGACCAACTCCGGCGGGTTCAGCCATCCGGAGCGCATCTCCGACAGCGCCTGCGCCGCAGCAGCAATACGCTGCGCTCGCGGATCATTCGCGTACTGGGCAGCCGGAACGCTCGGAGCCAGCCCCTCCGGAAAAGGGAAAGTTTCGAAGGTGGTACTTGGCGTGTAGCGAGGATCATTTCCAACCCCCATCCAAGAACACTGGCGGAGGGCCCAAGCTTCGTGGAAGCGGCTATGGAGAATTCCAAAAGTGGTGTCGTCATCGCGAGCGACTATGTTCAGCAAGTTTGCTGGGACGACGCAGAGGGGTAGCCAAACAAAGATCCGATGCTTCGCCACCATGGGGGTCGCGATATAGCGCGTCAGGCCTGCAATTGCTTTGCGCATGGCCGGGCGTGGTTCGGCGTACCGCCACCAATTTCGACGATAGCTTTCGCGGGCGTTAGCCTGTCTTTCCTGTTTGACTACTGTCGCCACATGAGCAAACGGATCGGCGTAATATGCCGCAGAGCTTTCGAGCATATCGCATCCGAAATCTGCGGTCCAAACGTCACGCCATCGCCGTGTCACGTCCATGGCGTTAGCGTAAGGGCGAACAACATCTGAATTTGGGCGACGATTTGGATTGTTTGGCGCAGACAGCCAAGACCGAGCGATCTCTCCGGGAACGTCGAACGATCCCGCAGGCGTCACGCCCATATACGCAACGTTGGCGTTTTCTGGCAGGCGGAGTGCCCCCGTGAGGTCACTAACCCCAGCTGTCAGGTCAGAGAAGATTTCATTTACAGCATCGCCATCCAATTGCTTCTGACCGCTATGCTCAGCGGCAAAACACATCAGAGAGACCCGGACAGATGCGCCTTCGAGTGTCCAAGGCTCGTCTGACCAAGCTTCATAGATCACTCCCGTCTCTCTGACGCGGTCGAGTACTTTCCTGTTGGAACCAGCCCGCACACTATTCGTCACGACTAGCCCGACGCGTTCGGTGCGGCCAGCCTCGATCGCCTTACGCGCCTTTTCTATCCAGTAGCAAACCAGATCCGCTTCGGGTGGAACTTTGCCGGCATAAGCACCAAACATCGTGTCAACGTAGCTGTCGCCCAGCTTTCGACGCTGTACCTTCCCACCTAAGAATGGGGGGTTGCCAACAATTGCATTAGCTTCTGGCCATTCCCGCTCGGTGCCATCGTCCCGAAGGATAGCATCACGGCAGCGGATGGTATCCAAGGTGCGTAGTACAGGGTCGGATGGCGGGGAATATCCATTTCGACGCGCCCACTGAATATGGCCGATCCACACGCTGACACGCGCCAGTTCCGCCGCGTAGGAATTGACCTCCATACCCAGAACTGCCTCAGGCCCAATCATTGGCAGAGAGGGCTCGAGGCCAAGCACCTCCGCCTCAATTCCGATACGCTGTTCAAGATCCTTGAGCGCCAGCAGAGAAAGGTAGAGGAAATTGCCGGATCCGCAGGCTGGGTCCAGAACGCGGAAGGCTCGCAGTCTGTCCAGATAGGCCCGGTAGCTTCCTTGAGCTTTACCCAGCAATGATGCTTTCTTATCAAGGCGAGCTTTACGCTCCTTCAGCAGCCCCGCTTTGGCGGCCCGACTCTCCTGCGTGATGGCTTCGGATGCGAGCGCCTTCGCAGCCTTCTCGCTCTTCGTCGTTTCAGCACGTACTACCTCAGCGCGGGCATCCATGCTGGCCGCAATGCGAGCTTTAGCTGCGGCCCACTCCTCCAGTAGTGGCGAGACTACAACAGCGTTGACCAAGAGATCTATCTTGGCTCGATCCGTATAGTGGGCGCCCAGCTGGCTACGTTTGTCAGGATCCAGGCCGCGTTCGAAGAGAGTACCTAGGATCGACGGATCAATCTCTGCCCAATCCAGCGACGCGGCATTCTGCAACAGCTGCACATCATCCTTTTGAAGTGGCAGCGCGGTATCATCGTCGAACAAGCCACCGTTGAACCACTGCACCGCTTCGAAGCCCACCCGCCCGCCGGGCTTGCCCATTGCGCGAAAGAGTTCGGCTGCGGCATCTGTGAAGCTATCTGGCTTCTTGGCGGCAAAGCCGAGCATCCTGTCGAACAGACCTTCAGGCAGGAGCCCGACATCGTCTGCAAACAGGCAGAAGACTAGCCTGTTGACAAAGTGGGCGACGGTTTGAGGGTCGTGCTTCCTAACCCGCAGCCGCTTTGCCAACTCTGCGAAGTCCGCCGCGGCTTTCTCGGTCAAGGCTTGGCGCGTTGTTGTAGGCAGCCACAGATCTGGTTTAATCCAACACGCAGTTAGTTGGCCGCGCACCTTCGAGTCGCGTAGGTGTTCCAGTTCGAATTCGTGGCGCACGGAAACAGTATTAGTCCAGTTTGTCCGGATGATCATCCGGTCCATGTCGCTGCTAATAAGCAGCGGAGGATTTTCTAGCGCGCCGGCGTATCGGAGAAGCTGATCGTGGGCTTTCTCGAGATTTTCCCCGCGAGACTTATACTCCCACCCAAAGCAGCCGCGCTTCCAGACGTCAGCCCAACCGCCAGTGCCAGAGGTCTTCTTAACCCCTTTTTCGAATGCATAGGTTGCCCCGGTAGGGTCGGAGTTCGGTGTTGGCGTTCCGAGCACCGCGCAGAGATCTAGGAAGTGCTCCTTGGAGGCAGCAGCTTCGTTCCGGGTATTGGATCGCCATTTGGCAATGAAGGCGTCGGCTTTCATGCTGACACCGTTCCATTGCGCTGGGCGTTAATCGAGATCCCGTGAGATAATTAGTTCCCTTAGAACGTGATCGTGGCGGACGGGTCACGAACTAAATGAGTACTAAACCGGAACTATGCATCTTTGGAACCATCGTGTGGCGATGGTGCCTCCTGAGCCTGGACAGGTCGGTCTTCTATGTAGGCCTCTTCAGCCTAACCCCGGCCCCACCCCCATTCTCCCGGATTAGCTCGACGCCAGCCACCTCGAGAGCGCCGCGGATGGCGAGGATGGTCGCTCTATGAGGCGCGGCCGTGCCGTTCTCCAGGCGAGCGATGGTCCGCTGCGGAATATCGCTGGCGATATGCAGCTGATGCTGAGTCCAACCTAGGAGTGCTCTGGCCGCTCGAAGCTGGGGACCGGTTAGGGAGATGTTCGAATCGGGCTCGCGAGAAATCATGGGCGGACTATGCGAGCCCAGGCTCACGCTACTCAAGGAACCAAGGCGCGAGCGCTTGATGAGGCGGGTTGGCGATGCCCGCGGATCTTAGCAGCGCGGATCATGCGATGTCGGTCGGTTCGTGCCCTTGCGTCTAGGAGGTTTCTCCCGCCCGCTGCGCCCAAATCCGATGCGCTTCAAATCTGATCATAATTTGAGCGTCGTTTGGAAGGCTGACGATCGTATTATTAAGCAAATCATACGCAGAGCGCATTGGAGTTGGAGAGTACCGAAGAAGACTATCGATAGCCTCGACTAATGCGGACGCGACATCACACATTAGGGCAGCTTGGCTGATTGGCGGCCTGTTTGACATGATTTACTGCCGAACCTTAACAATAAAGGCACGGCAGCTGCATCTATGCAGTCAGGGACTCACCTATCGTGATCCCATATTCGGTAAATTCAAAGATTAATTCTCGTAATGCTTGGCCGGCGCGCCCAAAGCCTATGTCCTGTGCGGCCGCGTGCCTTATTTGGCTAATCCTCGGAATTTTCATGGTTGCGGCGCGCCTCATCCTTGGCAGCAGCCTCGCTAACCTGAACCTCCTGCTTTCCAGGCATTGTGCGGAGCGCGTTGCCCATGGTCGCTGCGAAGCCAGGATGGGCGATCTCGCTGCCGGGAAGGCTTGGCCGCCGAAGTCGCACGCCAGCGCCGCCGCCGTTTTCTGGGATGAACTCAACGCCAGCCCGTGCCAGCGCTTCAACCACGCGCTCCATGGTATCCAACCGCCCTCGGACAGGCTCGGCAGCTCGCGCTTCCATATTGCGGATGGTGTTGATGCTGACCCCGGACGTCTCTGAGAGATCCTTTTGCTCGAGGCCCGCCAATGCGCGGGCCGCCCGAATTTGGTTCCCAGAAACAGCCATATGGTTGCCACACCCAAAATCTACTTGACGATGACCTAGAGTACCACTTAGATGGGTATCAGCACCAGAAGATTGCGTGTGGGAACCACCATTCCGCAGCGATCACGCTTGTGCACTCAGATCGGCCGAGCTCGGTGTTTGCACCACCCAGCCCGGCCTCACCACAACCCTGACGCTGGAGCATCAGGCCATGGCTACTGCTGCGCATAACGCGCCACCCGTCCGCGCGTCCAGAAGACCGGCCACCGCCGGCGCCGAGGGGTTTACGCCCTCGAGGGCAAAAACCTCGGTTTTGGTTCCCCAGGATCGGGGGATCAATCGGCAGGGCATCCCCCTCACGGAGATGCCTTCCGGCCATCCCGAGGTTTTCCCCAATCTGGGGGAAAAGGTCAGCGCTGACCCGTCGCCGAGAAGATCGTCGGTCGCTGCCGGCCAGGCCAGAAGAAGAAGCCTGAACCTGCCGCGCGAACTGGCCTATCTCGCTCCGATACTTCGGGAGCGCGGCCGGATCGAGGCGCTCGCCGCGGCGCTGATCGACCTGCTGGACAGCTTCGATGCGCCGACAGCGGACCTCGAGGAAGAGCAGGACTGCTGCTCGGCCGCCGATGATGACCTGGACAGCCTGCGTCTCCGCCAGCGCCACGACGATTGCGGCGCTGGTGATCGCGACGACGCCGAGCCGGATGACGAGGACTGCTGCCTTGCCTGCGACGACCGCGGCAGCAGGATCGGGGGGCCGGCCTGGGGGCGGCCATGAGCAGCACCCCCACCCTCAACGAGGCCCTGAACGAAGTCGACTATGTGCTCGGCCGGCTCGAGCAGGGCTCCGAACTGCTCCGCAGCATCCTCGTGGACGCCCCCGACGCGGCCGAGGATGGCCTGCGCTATCTGGTCGAGGCCCAGGATCTGTTCCGGGTCGAGGCTTCGAAGGCCATGGAGCAGGTGTGGGCTGCTGTCCGCGCCGAAGTCCGAGGGCCGCAGGCATGATCCGCCCTCCCATGGTGGGAATTTCCCACGATGCGCCGCCGCCGGTGGTCTGCCCGACCCGCTGGGAATGTGCCCGGGCCTACATTCGCACAGGCTCGCTGCCGCCGCGGTCCATGGTAAGCCTGGCGCTGCTGAGCTGGTCGCTAGCCGGCACCGCGGCCGGTCTGTTCGTCGGCCTCTTGCTGGAGGGCATGAACCAGTGAGCCGCCACGCCCTCCCCGCCAGCCACCGCTGCGCCTGGTGCCCGCGCAGCTTTGACACCGTGGCCGAGCGCGCCAGCCACGAGCACCTGACCCATGCCGGCAACCTGGCGCGCAGCCAGGACGCCGAGGCGGCGGCCAGGCTGCACCACCTGCACCAGGATCGGCGGCTGATCGAACTGGGCCGCGCGCTCCCCGAGACACCGGCCGACCTCGGCCGACAGCTCGCCAACAGGATGAGGGGGATCGACACTCCCTCTTTCTGGCGCGAGGCCGACCTGATCCTCGACGCCATGCGCGACCTCATGCTCGAGGGCGGGCAGCCGGCGCCGGCCGCCTATGCCGTCTGCCGCGATATCCGGCTGGCGGCCAGAAGAGAGTGGGCGCGGCTCGATGGGCAAGAGCGCCCGGCCAATGTCCGGTAACACGGCCTTGTCCGTTCCTGGCTTGTTCCGGGGTGCTATACTGCACCTCGGCAGGGCACGGGTGGCCACCCGCGCGCCCGGTACTCCGCACCGGGCCGCCCTGCCGCATCTCGCTTGCGGACAGCTGTGCGGAGAAGCTCAGAATGGTCGACGGCATGCACGCCAGTGGCTTGGCGGCACCAACGCGGAAGCCTTTGCCGACAACGGCACGGATGGAAGCCATTCAGTTGCTAAACTGGCTTTCTGGCTGGGATCCGGTGAACATCGATCTCACCGGCCGCAACAGCTTCCGGCATATGTGGCTGCTGGAGCCGGATTCTCGAGTCGAACCGCATCCGGCTCTGACCCTGCTGGAACTGATCAGGGATGGCGAGACACGCTGGCCGGAAAGCTCGAGCATCGATTTTTCCGAGAGAGCCGTGCAAAAGGAGCTTGCCCGCTTCACCAATCTTGTCGCGGCACATGCCCTTCCAGTCGACCGATTGATCGAGCAGCTGCAGCGCGACTTGGCGCAATGGAAGCGGTTGAGTACCGCGCAGGCCACTGCCTCGGCCGAACTGTTGGATGCCTTAACCGGCGAACGAATCGTCGCTCGAGCCACCCCAGGACACTGGTACTGGGATACCCCGACAGTTGCCGAGAAAGTTCCCTCGGAAATCTTCGGCAGCGTGCAAGCGTGGATCACTCCGAAGGGCGAGATCTTTGCTGCAGGCAAGCAAAGATACCATCATGCCTACTTCCTGACTGCAGAGGTCGCCGAAACCTGGCCGCTGCCATCGCCCGTGCCAGGACTGGACGGTCAGCGGAGCGGCGTGTCGGGGCGGCCTACCAGTCGGCATTTGATCGAGAGCCACATGGCGCAACGCGCAGCAGACGGGCTTTTGGCTCCCACGCTGACCGAAGAGTGCCGGCATCTCTCGGCCTGGCTAAGGGAAACACATCCGCTCGAGGCGCAGATAAAGCCGAAGTCCGCCACAGAGGCTCTGCGCGCTCGGTGGCGCGAGCTAACGACCAGGAAGCCATAAACCAGAAATCGGGATCGATTTATGGTCGCTATATCCGGCATCTCGGCCTGACCATCCTCACAACATCTCAATTGCGAGGTGTTGCGCTGATGAACATTCTCCCCGATCGCCCTGACGCGCTGCTGACCCGCGAAGCCGTGGCCGGCGCGCTGACCGCCGCCGGTTATCCGGTGTCGCCGCGGACGCTCGCCACCAAGGCCACGCGCGGTGGTGGGCCGCCGTACAGCCTGTTCTCCGCCCGTGCGCTGTATCGCTGGGAAGACGCGCTCTCCTGGGCCCGCAGCTGCACCAGCGCGCCGCGCCGGAGCACGTCCGAGGCCGACGCTCGGTTCGCCGCCTAAAAGCAAACCCCGCCACGGCAGAGGACCGGGCGGGGCTGCGAGAGAAGAAAGCTAGTCTGGCCCGCTGAATATAGCGTCTCTCTCGCTGCTTTGCCACTCCGCCGTGCACATCCCGTGAGGATACCAATGCACGATTTCTCCAGCCTCCCCCCCGAACTGCGGAAGCAGCTCCGCGCCCATCTGATCGAGTTCCTCGACGAGATCAACGTCGAACACATCATCGATGTGGAAAGCGGCGAAGTGATGGTTCCGCTCCACGAGCTTGCTCGCGCCATGGGCAAGACCGAGGAAGAGATCAAGGCCGAGCTGGCCGCTCTCGCCGCCGGCCGCCCGCCCTTCGCGCCGCTGAGCTGAGGGAGCCGGTCATGCGCAGCAACACGAATTACCATCGCCAGTCGGACCCCGACTTCAACCCGCAGTTCGGCCGCCGCTGGGCCGAGCCGACCAAGCCGGCCTTCCGCATGAACGCTGAGCCGATCCGTCTGATCGAGATCCCGCTGGCCGCCGGCACCGATGGCAGCCCGCGCGCGGCGCTGCTCGTCCCGCCGATGCCGGCTGCGCTCGACCGCCGCCCGGTTCGCCGCATCTTCGACAGCATTGGAGACGCGATCGCCGCCAAGCGACTGATGGAGGCCAGCCGATGAGCCGCCGCCAGGCCCCCGCCATTTTCGTGACCGACACCGAGGCGGCCGAGATGATCGTGCGTTCCCAGCAGTTGGGCGAGGCGTCGCGTATGCCCGCGTTTCGTGCCGCTCGCGAGGGAGCGATCTGCTTGGCGATCGCTGCTTACGGTGCCCGCGTGCCTGCGCGGGTCCTCAGCGCCGAGCGCCCCACCACCATCCTGCTGACCGATGACCACCCCGACGCTGTCGGCCGCAAGGGTTGGCCGCAGGTGCGCCGGCTGCTGCGCTGGGCCCGCCTGGTGGTTCTCCACGCGACGGGCGGTCAGCCCGAGCACTACAGCTTCATCGTCGAAGCGACCCTGGCCACCAAGCGTGTCCTGGTGATCGAGATGGAGTATCGGCATCACGCTGAATGGCTGGCGCTGGCCGATCAGTACGCGTCGCACCTGCGCATCCTGAACATCGTACCGCCCGTCGGCGGCACCCACCCTGTCGGCCACGCCCCGGCCGGGACGGTCTTCCAGTGACCGCGCCGTTCCTCTCCCCCGACTGCGCCGAGCTGGTGAAGGTCATGGGCGAATTGGCGGGCGTGTTCGACGCTCTCTACGACCTGCTGCTCGATACCCATAACAGCAGCACCCATCCCGACGCTGTTCGCATGCACATGGCCGAAGCGCTGGCCCAGGTCGACAACGGGCGCCGGCTGATGGCGCTGGAAGGCGGGGCGGAATGACCGCCGACAGCATCACCATACTGCAGTCCTACGGCCCCCGCCTGGCCAAGCGCGTCCGCACTGATGGCACCATCGAGGGGTACGACACCGCCCGGCACTACGATTTCTTCGCTGAGCCGCTGGCTGACCTGCCAGACTTGCTGGCGCTGCTCGGTGTCCTGATCGGCCGCCCCGACTGTGCCATCGTCCGCGGCGCGATCGCCGACCCCAGCCGCCGCCAGCACGTCCGCCGCCTGGTGCATCCTGATCCGGAGACTGGCGAGCAGCCCACGCTGCGCGACGTGGCCCGGCGCTGGCTGGCGCTGGACCTGGACGGCGTGCCGCTGCCAGAGGGGATCGACCGCGCCGACCTGATCGCCTGCGCCCGTGCCGTCCTACCGATGCTGCCGCAGCCGCTGCAGCAGGCGGACCTGGTGGTGCAAGCTACCGGCTCACACGGGCTGAAGCCGGGGGCGCGCCTCAGGTTGTGGGGGTGGTGCGACCGCCCCCTTTCCGGCGCCGAGGGCCAGTGCTGGTTCCGCGGGCTGCCGGTCGATGCCTCTGGCTTCCGGGCGGGGCAGATCACCTATACCGCAGCGCCTGCCTTCGAAGCCGGCGTCCACGACCATCTTCCGTGCCGCCTCGCCTGGCTGCAGGGGGAGCGCCGTGAGATCCTGACGCCGACCGTCGCCGCTCTGACCCCGGCGCCGAAGCCGCGCGCGGCCGACGAATCCCGTGCTGGCGGCTTCGCGCGGCCGGGATCGGGCAGCGCCTATGCCCTGGCGGCCTTGACGCGGGCTGTCTCCAACATCCGGGCGCAGAGCGAGGGCACCCGCCACCCTACCGCCGTCGCCGAGGCTTGGGGCCTCGCTCGCCTGGTCCGCGCCGACCTCCTGACCGCTGACGAGGTGTCGCGCGCCATCGGCGGCGCGCTGGTCGATGTCGGCAAGAGCAAGGAGGAAGGCGCCGCCATCGTGAAGTGGGCGGTGGGGCAGCGGATGGATACCGGCAACCTGTCCGCGGGGGTCCGCGCATGAGCACCGACACCGCCGCTCCCGAACGCGACCTCGCCGCCGAAGCGTTGGAGATCACGCGCCTCGCCGACATGGATGCCGTCTCCTACGCCCGGGCTCGCAAGCAGTCCGCCCAGGCGCTGGGTCTGACCGTCGGCGCTCTCGACAAGGCCGTTCAGGCCGAGCTGCGCCGCCGCGAGGCTGACGCCGCGGCCGACTACCGCAAGAAGGCGCCGCCCGCGGCCGGCGAGGTCCGCTGGCCCTATGGCCTCAAAATGCGCGCCGACGGCTTGCACGTCGACACCGGCGAAAACGGCCTGCTGTGGCTGTCCGCGCCCTTCGAGGTGCTGGGCGAAGCGCGCGAGGCGTCTGGCGACGGCTGGGGGCTTTGGCTTCGGTGGAAGGACCGAGACGGCCGCGAGCATACCTGGCCGATGCCGGCCCGGCTGCTGATGGTCGGGCCAGGCGAGCTTGAGGCGGCGCTGGTGGAACGCGGCCTCCGCGTCTCGCCGGACCCCGCCGCACGGCTGCACTTCCGCCGCGCCCTCGGCGAGGTGCAGGCCGGCAGCCGTGTGACGCTGGTCAGCCGCACCGGCTGGCACGCTCAGCCCGGTCAGGATCCTGCCTACGTCCTCGCGGACGGCAGCGCCTTCGGATGCAAAACGTCGGAAGCGATGGTGCTCAAGCTGCAGGCCGAGGCTGCCGTGCAGCTTGTCGCTCAGGCGGGGACGCTGGAAGGCTGGCAGCAGCAGATTGCCGCGCACGCCGTGGGCAACGACATGGCGGTCGCCGCCATCGCCGGCGCCTTCGTCGGCCCGCTCCTGGAGCCGCTGGGGGAGCCTTCGGGCGGCCTGCACCTGGCGGGCCGCAGCAAGGTCGGAAAGACCCTGGCGCTGCGCCTGGGGCTATCTGTGTGGGGGATGCCGTTCAAGGGTGGCGCGCTGCGCGATTGGCGCTCCACCGCCAACGGCCTCGAGGGGGCGGCCGAGGAATCGAGCGACGGGCTACTCGGCCTGGACGAGCTTCACCAGGCCGACCCGCGCGAGGTGGCGAGCGGCATCTACATGCTGGCGAACGAGAGCGGCAAAGGCCGCATGCGCCGCGACACCAGCGCCGCCCGGCGGCGGACGTGGCGGACATTCATCCTCAGCACAGGCGAACTCGACATCGGCTCCGTTGTGGCGAAGGCCGGCCAGAAGCTGCCTGCCGGCGCCGAGGTGCGGTTGCCATCCATCCCGCTGCCCTCTGTCGGGAACTGGCCGCGGCTGCACGGCTTCGCCTCGATCGACGCGATGATGGGGCACCTGCACGCCGCCCTGCGGCAGCAGCACGGGACCGCTGGCCGCGCATTCTTGGCGTCGCTGATCCGGGACCGCGCCACGACTCCCGGCGCGCTGGATCAGGCAGCAGCCGCAATGCGCAGCATCTTTGCGCAGACGCTGAAGCCTGATGCTGATGCCCAGGTTCGGGACGTCGCCCGGCGCTTCGCGCTGATTAGCTTGGCCGGCGAGCTGGCTCGCGCGTGGGGCATCCTGCCCTGGCCGGACGGAGAGGCCACCCGGGCCGCGCAGGCGATGCTGGCGGCATGGCTCGTCAGCCGCGGCGGCGCTGGCTCTGGGGAGGAACAGCAGCACCTGCGGGCCGTCCGCCTGTTCTTGCTGGCCCACGGCGCAAGCCGGTTCGTGGCGCTGAACAAGGCCGACGGCGGGGACTGGCAGGAGACCTTCCCCGACAAGACAGTGCCGAACCGCGCCGGCTGGCGGCGCCGGGATGCCAAGGGGAAAGAGAACTATCTGATCCCTCCCGTGATCTGGCGGGAAGTCTGCGCCGAGGCCGGCATCGACCCGACCGAGACGGCGCGGACCCTTCGCGACCAAGGCATGCTCGAGCCCGGCGACGGCAAGAACCTGGCGCAGAAGGTGCGCATCCCGGGGCTCGACCTGGTGCGCTGCTACAGCGTGAAAGCCGATCTGCTCGGCGACAGCCAGCCGGCCGAGGTGGCGGCATGAACGCCTCCTTCGTTCCTACTGATCCGACGATGCCGAAGGCGTCGGATCGCCTAAAACACAAGCAATATCAACTCAGTACCGACCGTCCTGACCATTCCGACCCCTGCGCACATACCCTGGAAAAAAAGAACGTTCTGGAGGCCTTCGCCGAGCGGCTGAGCACGCAAGCCCGGCTGGACCAGATCGACCATGACGAGGCCGAGGCCACCGCCATGCGGAAGCACTTCGCCGCCCCCGTTGGCCCAGGACCGCCAGCATCCGATCCTCTGAAGGACGGCCTGTTCCGGGGCTTCTGGCTCCATCGCCACATCACCCACCCGAAGGGAACACCATGAACCCGACCGACTTCCGACCGACCGACACCACCCCCCAGGCCATCGAGATCGCGCTGAACAAGGCGCGGGGCGTGCTGTCCGGCATGGGCAGCGACCTCGAGGCTGCGAAGCAGCGGCGCGATGATCTGCTGATCGACGGCACCGCCAACGAGCTGGGGGCCGCCGAGGCCGACCTGGCCAAGCTGCGCGGCGACGCCGAGCGGCTGGAGGCCATCACCACCAACCTTACCACCCGTCTTTGTACGGCGAAGCGGGTGACTGCGCTCGGGCAGGCGGCGGAGGCTGCCAAGGCCCTCACCGATGCAGATGCCGAACTGGCCGCCTGGTGGCGGCGCGACGGCATCAAGATCAAGCGGCTCGTCGCCGACGGCGTGAAGCTGAAGAAGACCGTCGAGAACGCCGCAATGGACTACCAGTTCATCTCGCAGCAGGCGGGGAATCGTTACCCCGACGCAGAACTCGCCGCCCCCAAGTTTGATCAGCAGAGCAACGCCAGCGATTTCGCCAGCACGCTCGCTGTGTGGGCCGACGGCGACAACCTTGAAGGAAAGGAAGGCATCCAGTGAGCGAACACACTATGCAGACCGTGACCGCGCCGCGTGGCGCTATGCTGCAGAGCCTGAGGAATCTGCGGCAGACGATGACCTCAGTGGCACCGCCCATGCTGCCGGTGTCCATGGCGGCGCCAAACATGACTCCTCAGCAGGTGGCCGCCATCACCGCCCATCAGAAAGCGGTGGCCACCATGTGCGAAAGCGCCGGGTTCGCGGAGATGGTGGCCACCTTTCTCCGTGTCGGCGCCACGACCGATCAGGTGGCGGAACGGCTCGAAGAAGCCCAGGCAATCTGCGCTGAGACTGCGCGTTGCGGGCTGGAGGACATGGGGCCGACCCTGGTCTCCTCCGGTGCCACCCTCGCTGATGCGCGAGAGATCCTGACGGCCACCATGGCAGCGCGCGTCGACAACACTGCTCGGCACCGCACAGCGCCCGCGTTGGTACAGCAGGCGCATATCATTGATGCCGGGGCCATCTATGCCCGCCTCAATGCCTCGGCCAGCCTCAAGCTGGACAACGGCGTGATCGATGCCGGCAGCTATTACGACAGGCTGCGCCAGCAGCAGCGCTGAACCTAGAGGGGGGGGGCGCAACATGCGCCCCCTATTCCCTGCCCAGCTAGGGAGGATCCCATCGGTGAACATCACCATCGAAATGCTCTCCAAGGGCCTGCAGGAGAAGCTGGACACTCAGCGAAAGCGGGTCCGCGAGGTCACCCTGCGCGCGGTGAACTATGCCGCCGAGGAAGCCCGCGATGCGGTGAAGCGGGAGATGGCCAAGGTGTTCGACAGGCCGACGCCGTACACCCTCAACTCGGTGCGGGTCGACTATGCCAGGTGGAACAACATCGAAGCCTCGGTGAACTTCAAGCAGCCTAGCCGCGCCAGCAAGAACACGCCGCCCAGCGAGTGGGTCGGGGTCCAGGTCCGAGGTGGCCCCCGCGACCTGAAGCGCTCTGAGCGGGCTATTTCCTTCAAGCGGGGCAACCGCAGCTTCTACCTGGTGCCAACCCGCTGGGCTGAGCTGGACAGCTTCGGCAATGCGAGCCGCGGACAGCTGGTGAAGATCCTGTCGGCCCTCGACTCGTTGAAGACCCGATCGAGGAGCAAGGCGAGAGGCGGCAAGCCGAAGCGGAGCCGGGGGCGGCGGAGGAATGAAAGCTACTTCGCTGTGTTCGACGAGCGCCCCGGCCTCAAGCCCGGCATCTATCAGCGGAAGGCGTCTGGCTTCGGCTCGGGCGTGGTGCCGATCTACCTGGTGACCAGGAAGGCGCCAACCTACTCGAAGCGGCTCGACTTCGACGCCACGGTGCGCCGGTCCCTGGAGATGAACCTCTCCCGGATCTGGCATGAGGAGTGGTCGAGGCCGACGGCGCGGGATCTGCGGCCAGACCCGTGAGTGCGAACAGGTGCGAACTGCGAACCCCTTTTGCAGGGTTCGCGCTAGGCACCCTCCGCGGCCGAATCACCCGTGGCTCTGCAGCGGGCTCAGGGGGCCCCTGGAGGGGGAGAAAGGGGCACGGGGAGTTCGGGCGTGTTTCGGGGCCAGCTACGGGTTCGAAAAGGTGTCCGCACCCTGTCCGCACCTCGAAATGTCCGCACCTCCCCACGGTGGGGAGGGGCGAAGCCGACGGAGAGGCGGCGGGGGCCCCTGGGCTCCCGGAAAGTGTCGCGGGGGATTCGGCCCCGCCGCATGGCTAGCCACAACACATCCCTAGGGGGTTCATCACCATCATGGTGCCGACTGAGATCACCGCCGGCGAGCTAGCCGGCATCCTCGGCGTCTCTGAACGCCGCATCGCTGCCCTGAAGGCGGAGGGGCGCATCCCGACCGCGGCTAGTGGGAAGATCCTGCTGCATGACCTGCTGCACCGGCAGCATGCCGAGCTGGCCCGGATTCGGCAGCAGCCGCACATGGCCGCTCGGCTATCTAAGGCGGAAAGCTGGGACGAGCTTCACCCCCTCGATGCCATTGCCAAGCTGACTGCTCACATCCTTGCCAGCCTGATGCCCGCCGCGACCGTTCAGGCGGCGCTAGCGGTCGGCATTTCCATCGAGCAAGCCAAGGCTCTTCATGCCGCCATGCTGACGGAGACAGCCAAGGCCCGCGAGACCGCCATGCAGATGTGCACCATCGAGCGGGATCCGGATGGGCCGGAGCCTGGCGACGTGCTTGACCTCAAGCCGGTCGATTGGGACGCGCTGGCTGCGTGATGGGGGAGCGCGTTAGGTCCGCGCCCGTTACCCCGGTGTTACCCCGAGGATTTTAGCGACCTGCCTGAACGGCCGTAAGTCACTGAAAAAATTGGCGGACCCGATACGATTCGAACGTACGACCTTTGCCTTCGGAGGGCAACGCTCTATCCAGCTGAGCTACGGGTCCTCGCCGCGGGCTTCTTTACCCGGATGCGGGCGGGATGGGAAGCCCTGGAAAGCGCTCCCCGGAACTCCCTGTCCCGCGCCGAAAATCAGCGCCCGGCCAGCGCCGCCTCCACCGCCGCCGACACCGCGAACAGCGCCGCGTCGCCATCATGGGCGCCGGTCAGCATCAGCCCGACCGGGGCCTCGCCCGGGGCGTGGCAGGGCAGGCTGATGCTGCAACTGTCGAGGAAGTTGAAGGCCGCCGTGTTGCGCAGCAGCAGCAGGTTGATGCGGCCGTATTCGGCATCATCCGCCACGGCGGCGATCGGCGGCGGCGTCAGCGCGGCGGTCGGGCACAGCACGGCGTCATAGGGCGCGATGCGAAGGGACGCCGCGGCGACGATGCGGGCGCGGGCGGCCAGCAGCTCCTGGTAGTCGGCGGCATCCTGCTCGGCGCCGCGCAGGATGCGCGACAGCACCCGCGGGTCGTAGCCGTCGCGGGACGTCGCGATCAGCGCGCGGTGCCAGGCGTAGCTTTCCGCCGCCGCGAAGCCGCCCTTGGCATTGGCCTTCGGGATTTCCGCAAGTTCAGGGAAGGAAAAACGCTCGATGAAGGCGCCGGCGGCGGCCAGGCGCGCCACCGCCCGCTCGAAGGCCGCAGCCACCGCCGGCTCGACGCCGTCGAACAGGAAGGAGCCTTCGGGAATGCCGAAGCGCAGCCCGGCGACGGAGCGCGCAACCGGGGGAACGGCGGCTTCCGCGCCGGCCATCAGCTCGTGCAGGATGCTGCAGCAGCCGACGGTGTTGGCGATCGGGCCGATGCTGTCCAGGCTCGGCGACAGCGGCAGCACGCCCTCCAGCGGCACGCGCTTGGCGGTCGGCTTGTAGCCGACGATGCCGCATAGCGCCGCCGGCACCCGGCAGGACCCGCCGGTGTCGGAGCCCAGCCCGGCCAGGCCCATCCCGTCGGCGACGGCCACCGCCGCCCCCGAGGACGACCCGCCGGGCAGACGGCCGGTCGCGCGGTCATAGGGCGAGCGCGGCGTCCCGTGATGCGGGTTCACCCCCAGCCCGCTGAAGGCGAATTCCACCATGTTGGTGCGCCCCAGCACGACGAAGCCGGCGCGCTGCAGCCGCGCCACCACCGGCGCGGTGGATGTCGCCGGCGGCGCATCGGCCAGCACGGCCGCGCCCGCGCGGGTGGGCACGCCTTCCTGGTCGAACAGGTCCTTCACCGTGATCGGGATGCCGGCCCAGGGGCTCGGCGCGCGGCCGACGGCGCGCAGCGCGTCCATGGCGCGGGCGGTGGCCAGCGCCGCCTCGGCCTGGACGGCGACGAAGGCGCGCGATCCTTCGCCGGCCGGGTCATGGATGCGGGCCAGCGCCGCCTCGGCCAGCGCCACCGCGCTGGTCTGGCCGGCGGCGAGGGCGGCGGCGGCGGCGGGCAGCGAGGTCGGTTCGGCGCGAGGCATGGCGTAGGGTTCCGGGCAGCTGGCGGCAGGCAGGGCGCGCATGCTGGGCCGTGGCCGTCCCCCTGGCAAGGCGCCCGCCTCCCCCTCAAAACCCATCATTTCGAAGCCGTTGACAATGCCGCGCTTTCCTCGCCACCATCATCGCAACTGCATGCGGCTGCGGTCGTCTGACGACAGGACGTCATACCCGTGACCGACATGGCCAGGCCGGCGCCGCGCCGGACCCGCGGGCCCAACAGGAGAGACGTCCCGATGACCATCACCATGCCGCGCCGCCGCGCGTTGCTGGCTGCCGCCGCCTTCGCCGCGCCCGCGCTGATCGGCTTCAAGGCCAGCGCCCAGGCGATCAACCTGCGCTCCGCCGACATCCACCCGGACGGCTATCCGACGGTGGAGGGCGTCAAGATCATGGCGCGCTTGGCCAAGGAGCGGTCGCAGGGCCGCATCAACATCCAGGTCTTCCATTCCCGCCAGCTCGGCGAGGAGAAGGACACGCTGGAGCAGACCCGCTTCGGCGTCATCGACCTGAACCGCACCAACTTCGCGCCGCTGAACAACCTGGTGCCGGAGACGGTGATCCCCGGCCTGCCCTTCCTGTTCCGCGACGAGAGCCACATGCACCGCGTCATGGATGGCGATATCGGCGCCGAGATCCTGGCCGGCGCCGAGAAGCACGGGCTGATCGGCCTCTGCTGCTACGACAGCGGCGCGCGCTCCATGTACAACCGGCTGCGCCCGATCAACTCGCCCGCCGACATGAAGGGCATGAAGATCCGCGTGCAGCAGTCCGACCTGTGGCTGGCGATGATGCGCGCGCTCGGCGCCAATCCGACGCCGCTGCCCACCGGCGAGATCTATTCGGCGCTGCAGACCGGCGTGGTGGATGGCGCCGAGAACAATTATCCCACCTATCAGTCGCAGCGGCATTTCGAGGTGTCCAAGTACTACTCGGTCACCGAGCATTCGATGTCGCCGGAAATCCTGGTGATGTCGAAGCGCAGCTACGATCGCCTCGGCAAGGACATGCAGACCGTGCTGCGCGAGAGCGCCCGCGACAGCGTGCCCGAGATGCGCAAGCTCTGGGTCGCCCGCAGCGAGGCCGCCAAGGGCGAGGTCGTCACCGCCGGCACCGTGATCAACACCGTCGACAAGAAGCCCTTCGAGCAGGCCATGGCCCCGGTCTACGAGCAATTCGCCCGCGACGCCCGGCTGAAGGCCATGGTGCAGCGCATCCGGGAGAGCGCCTGACCATGGCTTCCCCCCATGACGGCCCCCTCGACGGCCGGAAGGGGGGGCTGCCCCGCTCCCTCGGCCGCGCGCTCGACCTGTGCTGCAGCCTGTGCCTGGGGCTGGCCGGGCTGTGCTTGGTGCTGATGACCGGCGTCGTCTCCTGGAGCGTCTTCGGCCGCTTCGTGCTGAACGACACCCCCGCCTGGGCCGATGCCACGGCGATGCTGCTGATGGGCTGGGTGATCCTGGGGGCGGCCGCCGCCGGCGTGCGCGAGGGCTTCCACATGGGCTTCGACACGCTGAAGGCGCTGATGCCGGCGCCCATCGCCCGCGCCTGCGACATCGCCTCCGACCTGCTGGTCACGCTGTTCGGCCTGGGCATGGCCTGGTTCGGCGGCGAGCTGGCGCTGGGCGTCTGGGACGCGACGCTGCCCGCCATCGGCCTGCCCGGCGCGGTCGAATATCTGCCGCTCGTCCTCGGCGGGATCATGATCGGCCTGTTCGGCGCCGAGCGCCTGGCCGCCCACTTGGCGGGCGAGGAAGCCCCGTCGGAAGCCCTCGTCACCCCCCTCGTCAGCGACGCCTGAGGCCTCCCGCCATGGAAATCACCCTGCTCATGGGCAGCTTCGTGCTGCTGCTGCTGATCGGCACGCCGGTCGCCTTCGCGCTGGGCATCGCCGCCTTCGTCACCGTGCTCTACATGGACCTGCCGGCGATCGTGGTGTTCCAGCAGATATCTTCGGGGATGAACATCTTCTCGATGCTGGCCATCCCTTTCTTCGTCTTCGCCGGCGACCTGATGCTGCGCGGCCAGATCGCCGACCGGCTGGTCGCCCTGGCCTCGGCCATGGTCGGCCATATGCGCGGCGGGCTGGGCCAGGTGAACGTGGTGGCGGCCACCCTCTTCGGCGGCGTGTCCGGCTCGGCGGTGGCGGATGCCTCCGCCGTCGGCGGCGTGATGATCCCGCAGATGCGCGCCCGCGGCTACGCGGCCGACTACGCGGTCAATGTCACCGCCAATGCGGCGCTGATCGACCTGCTGATCCCGCCCAGCCACAACATGATCCTCTACGTGATCGCCGCTGGCGGGGCGATCAGCGTGGCCGACCTGTTCACCGCCGGCATCATCCCCGGCCTGCTGCTGATGGTCGCGCTGATGTTCACCGCCTGGGCGGTGGCCGTGAAGCGCGGCTACCCGCGGGAGCAGTTTCCCGGCTGGTGGGCGCTGGCCCGGCTGACGGCCGCGGCGCTGCCCGGGCTGATGCTGATCGTCATCATCTTCGCCGGCGTCCGCAGCGGCATCTTCACGGCGACCGAATCCGCCGTGGTCGCCGTGCTCTACGCCCTGCTGGTCACGCTCACCGTCTATCGCAGCCTGGACTGGAACGGCTTCGTCCAGGCGGTGCTGGGCGGCGCGCGGACCACGGGGATGGTGCTGCTGATCATCGGCTGCGCCAGCGCCTTCGGCTGGCTGATGGCGCTGCTGCAGGTGCCGGCCATGACGGTCGCCCTGATGCAGGGCATCACCGACGACCCGCTGCTGCTGCTGCTGCTGATCAACGTCATCCTGCTGCTGCTCGGCACCTTCATGGACATGGCGCCGCTGATCATGATCGGCACGCCCATCTTCCTGCCGGTCGCCATGAAGCTCGGCATGGACCCGGTGCAGTTCGGCGTGGTGATGATCCTGAACCTGGGCATTGGCCTGATCACGCCGCCCGTCGGCCCGGTGCTGTTCGTCGCCTGCGCCGTCGGCAAGGTGTCGATGTGGGACGCCACCAAGACCAGCCTGCCCTTCTACAGCGCCGCCTTCCTGGTGCTGATGGTGGTCACCTATGTCCCCGCCGTCTCCTTGTGGCTCCCGCGCCTGTTCCATTGACGGCGAAGCGCGCCAATAATACCGCCAAAGGCAGCACCGCCGTCCTCGAGGAGCGTCCCGCATGACCGATCTGAAAAAGCCCGTCCTGGTGACAGGCGCCTCCGGCAATCTCGGCCGCATGCTGGCCGCCGCCCTGTCGGCGCGCGGCTACCGCCTGCGCCTGACCGACATCAAGGCCTTCCCCGACGACCTGCCGCCCGGCGCCGAGTTTGTCACCTCCGACCTCGGCGACGAGGCCGCCATGCTGCGCATCGCCGATGACTGCCAGGCGATCCTGCATTTCGGCGGCGTCTCGGTCGACCGCCCCTTCGAGGAGGTGATGGACCCCAATATCCGCGGCCTCTACCACATCTACGAGGCCGCCCGCCGCGCCAGCGCCCGCGTGCTCTTCGCCAGTTCCAACCACAGCATCGGCTTCCACAGCCGCCCGGGCCCGGGCGAGCCGAAGCTCGAGGCCCCCGGCTCCTTCCGCCCCGACAGCTTCTACGGCCTGTCCAAGGCCTATGGCGAGCTGATGGGCCGGCTCTACTGGGACAAGCACGGCGTCGAGAACCTGAACGTCCGCATCGGCAGCTGCTTCCCCGAGCCGGTCGACGCCCGCATGCTGGCCACCTGGCTGTCCTTCGACGACCTGGCCCGCCTCTGCATCGCCTTCCTCGAGGCGCCCAAGGTCGGCCATGCCGTGGTCTGGGGCGCCAGCGCCAACCCGGCCAGCTACTGGGGCGCCGACCACCGCGCCCGCATCGGCTGGGAACCCGCCGACACCGCCGAGGCCTTCCGCCACAAGGTGGAGCACCTGCTGTCCGGCAACCCGGTCACCGAGCGCTACCAGGGCGGCGCCTATTGCGCCAACGACTACAGCCGCGCCAAGCCCAGCCCGCGCGACGCCTTCTCGCTCGATTGAGCGGGCTGCACCTCCGGGCGGGCCGCTGGTCCGCCCACCTGCTGCCCGGGCGCGGCGCCGCCTTCGAAAGGCTCGACTTCGCTGCGCGCCCGGTGCTGCGCCCGCTGGACGGCTCCGACCCCAACGCCACCCGCGCCGGCTCCTTCTGGATGGCGCCCTGGACCAACCGCCTCGACGGCGGCGCCTTCGGGGAAGGTTTTCGTTTTCCGATCAACCGCCCCGACGAAGGCAACGCGCTGCACGGGCTGGTCCGCGAGCACGCCTGGGAGGTGGTCGACTCCAGCCCTGGCCATGCGGTGCTGACCCAGTCGCTGGCAGCACCCCCCTTCGACGTGGCGGCCCGCCTCGACATCGCGCTGACGGATGACGGCGTCACCCTCGCCCTCACCCTGCGCAACAAAAGCTCCGAGCCATGTCCGCTCGGCATTGGCTGGCACCCCTGGTTCCACCGCCCGCCCGGCACTCGCCTGGACTTCGCGGCCCAGACCCAGCTCGCCACCGACGCCCGCAGCCTGCCCATCGCCGCCGAGCCCGCCGACACCCGGCACTGGCTCGGCCAGGACCGCCACTTCACCGGCTGGAACGGCACGGCCCGCTTCGCGACGCCCGACCACATGGTCACGCTCGAAGCGACCGGCGCCTGGGCCCACAACCTCCAGCTCTTCGCGCCCCTCGAGACGCCGGTGCTCTGCCTCGAGCCGGTCAGCCACCCGCCCAACGCCATCAACCAGGCTGGCTTCGGCTCGATGCACCTCGTCCAGCCGGGCCAAGCCCTCGAAGGACAGATCAACATTCAAGCAAGGCCAGGGGAATGAATTCCCCCGCAAACCTACAGGTTTGCGCCCATCTTTTTTCTGTCAGTGCTGCCGCGCTCTGAACGACAAACCTTGCACAGCAACCTTGCTGCGCTGCACTCTCAACATATGAAAACAGCGCTAGTCCTCGGGGCCGGGATCATGGGCCTCTCCGCCGCCTGGGGACTGCGCCGCGCCGGCTGGTCCGTCACCATCGTCGACCAGGACGAAACCCCCAACGAACGCGGCGCCAGCGTCGATGAACACCGCCTGATCCGACACGCCTACGGCGCCGAGCTCGGCTACATGCGCATGGTCGACGCCGCCCACGACGCCTGGAACCAACTCTGGGCCGATCTCGGCGAAACCCTCTACGTCAAGACCGGCATGCTCGCCCTCGCCGACGCCCCCGGCGGATGGCTCGCCGAAAGCCGCGCCGGCCTGACCACCGGCAACTACCCCTTCGCCGATATCGACGCCCCCACCCTCGCCGCGCAATTCCCCATGCTGTCCGGCCACGGCATCCACGCGGCCTTCCGGATGGAGCATGCCGGCGTCCTGCTCGCCCGCCAGATCGTGGCCAGCCTCGCCCGCCACCTGGCCGCGAACGGCGTCACCTTCCTCCGCGCCCGCGCCAAGGAAGCCGACCCCGCCCGGGCCACCCTGACGCTGGAGGACGGCACGCAGAAAACCGCCGACCTGCTGGTCATCGCCGCCGGCCCCTGGATGCCGCGCTTCCTGCCCGGGCTGGCCGGGCGCGTCACCGCCTCCCGCCAGATCGCCGTCTACCTGGAGCCGCCGCCCGAGCACCGCGCTGGCTGGGAAGCCGCGCCGATGGTGCTGGACCTGGCTAGCGACGGCGGTTTCTACGCCGTCCCCCCCGTCGCCGGCACCGCGCTGAAGGTCGGCGACCACCGCTTTTCCCTGTCGGGCGATGCGGAAACCGATTCCCGCACCCCGACGCCCGAAGAAGTCGAAGGCATCATGGCCCTCGTCCGCCCACGGCTGCGCGATGCGGCGGGCTACCGCGTCATCGGCGCCCGCGCCTGCTACTACGATGTCGAGCCGGAGGAGCGCTTCATCCTCGAGCCACTTGGCGACCGCGCGGTGGTGATGAGCGGCTTCTCCGGCCATGGCTTCAAGTTCGGCCCGCTGATGGGCCTGGCGGTGGCCGGCGAGGACCGCCTGGCCCGGGCCGGCTGGGCCGCCGGCCGGACGCTGCCTGTCACCGAAGCGTCACAGGGCATCGGCTGAGGGCAGCGCTAGGCTCCGTCTCCTTCCAACACGCGGAACCGAGACGATGCGCCGCCTGCTGCTCGCCACCTGCTTCCTGCTGCCGGGGCTTGCCGCCCAGGCCGCCCCCGAGATCACCATGCTGACCAGCGACGACCCGGCGCTCAGCCTGGGTCGCTTCGCCTTCCCCGGCGGCAAGGTGGTGGAGATGTCGGTGGGCATCGGCAGCGCCGCCTATCACCGCCCGGGCGACCCGGCCGACATCGTCTACACGCTCTCCGACCGCGGCCCGAACTTCGCCTGCAGCGAGGCGGAGGAGATCGCCGGCGTCCCGGCGGCCAAGCTCTGCGCCGAGGAGCCGCGCGGCCGGGTCTATCCGGTGCCCTCCTATGCGCCGACGCTCTATGGCCTGCGGCTGCTGCCCGAGCAGCGGCGCTTCCAGCTGTTCGAGGCGATCGCGCTGAAGCGCCCCGACGGCCAGCCAATCACCGGCCTGACCAACCCCCTGCCCGGCCGCACCGAGCAGCCGCTGGACGGCAATGGCCGGCGCCTGGCCTTCGACCCCTCCGCCATCGATGCCGAGGGGCTGATCCGCCTGCCCGACGGCCGCTTCTGGGTCGGCGAGGAAAATGGCCCCTCGCTGGTCGAGGTCGCCGCCGATGGCCGCATCCGTCGCCGCGTGGTGCCCGTCGGCACGGCGGGCGAGTTCGCCGGCGCCGGCTACGAGGTGGTCGAGGGCCTGCCGGCGATCCTGGCCCGCCGCCAGTCGAACCGCGGCATCGAGAGCCTGACCGGCACGCCGGATGGCGCGACGCTCTACGCCCTGCTGCAGAACCCGCTGGCCAATCCGGATACCGCGGCCTTCCGCGCGGCGCGCAACACGCGGCTGCTGCGCTACGATCCTGCCGGCAACCGCGTCACCGGCGAATGGGTCTACCAGCTGGACGACCCGCGCAGCTTCCGCAACGACCCGTCGGATCGCCAGAGCGACCCGCGCATCTCGGAGATGGCCTGGCTCGGCCCCGACCGCTTGCTGGTGCTGGAGCGGACCGAGAAGACCACGAAGCTTTACGAAGTCCGCCTGGACGGCGCCGCGACGAACATCCTGGGCAGTTCCTGGGACGACCCCGCGACCCGTCCGACCCTGGAGCAGGGTGGCGCCGGCGTGGTGCCCTTGGAGAAGCGGCTGGTGCTGGACAGCGCCGACCATCCGGAGCTGCCGGGAAAGCTGGAGGGGATCGCGCTGCTGCCGGGCGGCGTGCTGATGCTGATCAATGATGATGACTTTGGCATCACCGGCGAGCGCACGCGCATCGCCTTGATCAGGGGTGTGCTGAACTGATGTGGGGGTCCGGGGGCATTCAATGCCCCCGGTGCTTTCTGACTTACTTAAAGATCAACGGCGCATCATCGGACGGCGCCTCCGGCATCGGCACGTCGATGACCACCGAGTTCGGATCGACCGTGCTGGCCGGTTCCAGCCAGTAGGTCACGCTTTCCGGCCAGAAGATCACGATGGCCACCAGGATCAGCTGCAGCCCGACCCAGGGGATGGCGCCCCAGTAGATGTCGGAGGACCGCACTTCCTTCGGCGCGATGCCGCGCAGGTAGAACAGCGCGAAGCCGAAGGGCGGGTGCATGAAGCTGGTCTGCATGTTCACGCAGAGCAGCACGCCGAACCAGACCAGGTTGATGTCGAGCTTGGCGGCCACCGGCGCCAGCAGCGGGATGACGATGAAGGCGATCTCGAAGAAGTCGAGGAAGAAGGCCAGGAAGAAGATGAAGATATTGACGAAGACCAGGAAGCCGGTCTGACCGCCGGGCAGGTGCGACAGCAGGTGCTCGATCCAGAGGCCGCCATCGACGCCCTGGAAGACCAGGCTGAAGACGGTGGAGCCGACCAGGATGAAGATGACCATGCAGGTGATGCGCATGGTGTTGTCCATGGCCTCCCGCACCAGCTTCCAGGACAGGCGGCCGTTGATGGCGGCCAGGCCAATGGCGCCCACCGCGCCCATGGCGCCGGCTTCCGTCGGCGTGGCGAGGCCCATGAAGATGGTGCCGAGGACCAGGAAGATCAGCACGACCGAGGGCACCATGCCCTTGAGGACGCGCCAGATCAGCGGCCAGCCGCGCTGGTGCAGCGCCTCCGGCGGCAGGGCCGGCACCTTGTGGGGGGCGAAGATCGAGACGCCGGCGATGAACAGGACGAAGAGCAGGACCTGCAGGATCGAGGGGCCGATGGCGCCGGCATACATGTCGCCGACGCTCTTGCCGAGCTGGTCGCCCAGGATGATCAGCACCAGCGACGGCGGGATGACCTGGGTGATGGTGCCCGAGGCCGCGATCACGCCGGTCGCGATCCGCATGTCATAGCCATATTTCATCATGATCGGCAGGCTGATCATGCCCATGGCGATGACCGAGGCCGCCACCGTGCCGGTGATGGCGCCGAGCACCGCGCCCACCAGGATGACGGCATAGGCCAGGCCCCCCGGGATCTTGCCGAAGAGCTGTCCGGTGCCCTCCAGCAGGTCCTCGGCCAAGCCGCAGCGTTCCAGGATCGCCCCCATCAGCGTGAAGAAGGGGATCGAGAGCAGCAGCTCGTTCGACATGATGCCGAAGACGCGGAACGGCAGGTTGCCCAGATAGGCCGAGGTGAAATAGCCGAGCTCGATCGAGAGGAAGCCGAAGAACAGCCCGACCGCGGCCAGCGAGAAGGCCACCGGGAAGCCGATCAGCAGGAACACGACGAGGCCGCCGAACATCAGCGGCGGCATCATCTCAAGGGTCAGCATCGGGCGGAGACTTCCGGATTGCGGTTGCGGATCACTGTTCGGGCCGGTGGTAGTCGACCACCACCTCGGTTTCCGGCTGGATGCCGCGCAGCAGGGCGATGCGCTTGATCAGCTCGGACAGGCCCTGCAGCAGGACCAGCAGGAAGCCCACCGGCAGCACCAGCTTGACCGGCCAGCGCAGCAGGCCGCCGGCGTTGGAGCTGTCTTCCATGCGCAGGAAGCTGTCGAGGAAGAAGGGCCAGGTCATCCAGGCCAGCAGGCCCATGGCCGGCAGCAGGAAGAAGATCAGCCCCAGGATATCGACCCAGAGCCGCGCCTTGGCCGAGATATTGCCGAAGACCAGGTCGACGCGGACATGCTCGTTGCGCAGCAGCGTCGGCGCCGCGCCCAGCATGACGATGCCGGCGAAGAAGTACCACTGCACCTCCAGCCAGGCGTTCGAGGAGTAGCTGATGCCGTAGCGGACCACGGCGTTGCCGGCGCTCACCACGCAGGCGATCAGCACCAGCCAGTAGGCGATCACGCCGAAGGCACCGCTGATCCGGTCCATCACCCGACTGAAGCCAAGCAGGGCACCCATGCGCCGGGGTCCTCCCAAGGGATACGAGAAAGAAAAGGAGGGCGGCGGGGGTGGCCCCGCTGCCGTTTGTTGCCAGGGCGGCCCTGGGCGAGCAGCTTTTAGCAAAGCCGCGCCGGAATGACAGGCGGGATCGCGAGCCCGCCCGGCATGGCGGCCCCGCGCCGGCTGTCAGCGCCAGGACTTAGCGCCGGTGATCAGCGCCGGTTCTGGGCCTCCTGCCCGTACATCCCGTAGACGAACTGGTCGAAGGAGTTCTCGGCGACGCGGAACCAGCCGTACTGGGCCTCGCGGAAGGCCTTCCAGTGCTCGAAGACCTTCTTGAAGGTCGGGTTCTTCGCCGAGGTCTCGTCATAGAGCTCGAAGGCAGCCTTGTAGCTGGCCAGCAGGACCTCGCGCGGGAAGGGCCGCAGCTGGGTGCCGGCGGCGATCAGCCGGCGCAGCGCCGGCGGGTTCTGCACGTCGTACTTGGCCATGGTCTCGATGGTGGCGTCGCGGCAGGCGCTTTCCAGCACCTCGCGGTACAGCGGCGGCAGCTCCTCCAGCTTGGCCTTGTTCACGAAGAGGGACAGGTTGAGGCAGCCCTCCCACCAGCCGGGGTAGTAGTAGAAGGGGGCGACGCGGTTGAAGCCCAGCTTCTCGTCGTCATAGGGGCCGATCCATTCGGCGGCGTCGATGGTGCCCTTCTCCAGCGCCGGATAGATGTCGCCGCCGGCGATCTGCTGCGGCACCACGCCCAGCTTCTGCAGCACGTTGCCGGCGAAGCCGCCGACGCGGAACTTCAGCCCCTCCAGGTCCTTGACGGTCTTGATCTCTTTCCGGAACCAGCCGCCCATCTGGGCGCCGGTGTTGCCGGCGGGGATGGAGACCATGTTGTAGCTGGCGAAGAAGTCCTTCATCACCTCGCGCCCGCCGCCCTGCTGCAGCCAGGCATTGGTCTGGCGCATGTTCAGGCCGAAGGGCACGGCGCCGTCGAAGGCGAAGGTCGGGTCCTTGCCGACGAAGTAATAGGCCGCCGTATGGGCGCATTCGACCGTGCCGTTCTGCACGGCATCCGCCACCTGCAGCCCGGGCACCAGCTCGCCGGCGGGGAAGGCGCGGATTTGGAACTTGTTGTCGGTGAGCGCCGCGACCCGCTTGGCGACATGCTCGCCGGCGCCCCAGATGGTGTCCAGCGAGCGCGGGAAGGAGCTGGCCAGGCGCCAGCGGACTTCGGGGGCGGACTGCGCGAGGGCAGGGGTGGAAAGGCTGGCAGCCATGGCGGTGGTGCCGATGACGGCGCCCCCCGCCAGCAATTGGCGACGGATCATCTGTATCCTTGGCTCCCTTGGACATCCGCGGACTTTCCGCCGCAGAACCCCGACAGTTTCCGGCAATTCCAAGGCTTTGTCATCCGCGGAACGTTACGGCGTGCGGTCCAGCGAGTTACCAATCCTTCATCTATCGCCCATCTTGCCCGGGATCACAGCAGGAAGTCGGAAGCCGCCAGGATGCCGGTGAAGCCGGTCAGCTGGATCGCCATCTCCACCGTGCCGGTCGCCGCATCGGCATTGACCTGGACCAGGGTGTTGCCGCCGGAGACGACGGCGCGCACCTGGCCGGCGGCGGTGAAGGCGGCCGTGCCGATGAAGGCGAAGCTCTCATCGGCCGCCGTGGCGGTGACCGCGTCGATGTCGCGCAGCACCAGCCGGTCGGCGCCCTTGGTGAAGTCGGTGACGATGTCGGGGGCGGCGGCGCTGCTTTCCTCCAGCCAGTCCCATTCGAAGCGGTCGCTGCCGGCGCCGCCGGTCAGGGTGTCGCGCCCGGCCTGGCCGAGCAGCCGGTCATTGCCCTCGCCGCCCAGCAGGGTGTCGTTGCCGGCGCCGCCCAGCAGCGTGTCGTTGCCGCCGAGGCCGCTCAGGATATTGGCCGCGGCATTGCCGTCGAGCCGGTTGGCCGCCTCGTTGCCGGTGCCGTTCAGCGCGGCGGAACCCGCCAGGCTCAGCCGCTCGACGAAGCTGGTCAGGGTATAGGTGATGCTGGCGATGACCCGGTCATTGCCGCCCAGCGTGCCGGCGAGCTCCACCACCAGATCGCCGGCATTGTCGACATAATAGACGTCGTTGTCCTGGCCGCCTTCCAGGGTGTCGGCGCCGGCGCGGCCGTCCAGGGTGTCGCGCCCGTCGCGGCCGACCAGGCTATTGGCCTTGGCGTCGCCATAGATCTTGTCGTTGAAGCGGCTGCCATAGACGACCTCGATGTTCTTCAGGATATCGGCGCCGTCATAGTCGCTGACGTATTGCGCCGTGGTCCTGGCCAGGTCGACCTTGATGCCGCCGGTGCTGTCCCGGTAGTCGATGCGATCGGCCTCGCCGGCGCCGCCGTCATAGCTGTCGAAGCCGCGGCTGCCGCGGAAGATCTCGCGTCCCGCGCCGCCGATGACGGTGTCGTTGCCGTCGCCCGGATTGACGAAGGCGAACTGGGTGCCGGCGGAAATGGTGATGCTGTCGTCGCCGTCGAAGGTCGAGACATAGTCGTAGTAGCCGCCGCCGGAGGTGACGGTGTCGTCCTCCTCGGTGCCGAGGATGGCCTCCATCCCGTCGCCCTGGTTGGTGCCGGCCAGGCCGGCGGCGAAGACCACCTTGGTCAGGCTGGCATCCAGCCCGTAATTCAGGTTGCTCAGCGTCAGGTCGGCCTCGATGCCGCCGAGCGCCGAGCCGGCATAGTGGTTCAGGATGCGGATGCCGTTGGCCGGGACCTGGGTATAATCCTCGTCCTCGACGAAGAAGATCACCAGGTCGGCGCCGTCGCGCTTCGCCCAGTCGAAATCGTAGAAATGGCCCATGACCTTCAGCCGGTCGCCGAGCTCGGCATCGGCGATGCTGTCGAAGCCCTCGTTCTGGCGCAGGATGAACAGGTCGTTGCCCGCGCCGCCGACCAGCACGTCGTTGCCGGCGCGGCCGTCCAGCCGGTCGTTCCCGGCGGCGCCATAGAGCACGTCATTGCCGCCGGTGCCGCTCAGCACATCGCTGCCGGCAGTGCCGATCGTATAGGCCATGGCCCGTCTCCCGCCCCGAGAATGATTCCCAATAAGGAACGATCCTAGTCGCGGGGGCGTGAGCCAGCCATGCTGATCACGGCCGGCGCGGCCCTGGCCAGGTTAAAAGAATTTCAGGAAAATGAAGGCGCTGCGGGGGTTTTCCCGGCCCGCAACGCCCTCGCGCCTCAGTTGAAGAACAGCTTGCCCGGGTTGAGGATGCCCTTCGGATCCAGGCTGTGCTTCAGCCCGCGCATCACGTCCAGCACCTCGGCGCCATGCTCCTCGACCAGGAACTCGCGCTTGCCCAGGCCGATGCCATGCTCGCCCGAGCAGGTGCCGCCCAGCGCCAGGCCGCGGGCGACGATGCGGCGGTCCAGCTCCCAGGCGCGCTCCAGCCCGGTCGGGTCGTCGCTCGGGAACAGGATGACGCAGTGGAAATTGCCGTCGCCGACATGGCCGACGATGCAGGTGTTCTGGCCCATCTCCACCGCCGTCTCCTTGGCATGGACGATGGCCTCGGCCAGGCGGGAGATCGGCACGCAGACATCGGTGGTGATGCCGCGGCAGCCCGGATACAGCGCGTTGGCCGCCCACCAGGCGTCGTGCCGCGCCTTCCACAGCTTGCCGCGCGCCTCGGCATCCTCGGCCCAGGCGAAGCCGCGGCCGCCCATCTCGTTGGCCAGGGCCTCGACCGCCTCGGCCTGCTCGCGCACGGCGCTCGGGCTGCCGTGGAATTCCAGGAACAGCGTCGGCATCGGCTCGAAGGCCAGCTTGGAATAGGCGATGGAGGCGCGCATCTGGTCGGCATCCGCCAGCTCGATGCGGGCGACCGGGATGCCGGCCTGCATGGTCATGATCACCGTCTCGACGGCGGCCTGCAGGCTGTCGAACTGGCAGACCGCGGCGGTGGTCGCCTCCGGGATGCCCTGCAGCCGCAGCCGCACCTTGGTGACGACGCCCAGCGTCCCCTCGGAGCCGACGAACAGCCGGGTCAGGTCGTAGCCATTGGCCGACTTGCGGGTGCGGCCACCGGTCTGGATGACGCGGCCATCGGCCAGCACCACCTCGAGCCCCAGCGTCGCCTCGCGCATGGTGCCGTAGCGGACGGCGTTGGTGCCGCTGGCCCGCGTCGCCACCATGCCGCCCAGGCTGCAATGGCTGCCGGGATCGACCGGGAAGAACAGCCCCTGGTCGCGCAGATAGTCGTTCAGCTGGTGGCGGCTGACGCCCGGCTCGACCAGGCAGTCCATGTCCTCGGCATTGACCTCCAGCACCTGGGTCATGCGCGACAGGTCCAGGCTGATGCCGCGCTGCACCGGGACCACATGGCCTTCCAGGCTGGTGCCGGCGCCGAAGGGGGTCACGGCGATGCCATGCGTGTTGCACAGCGCCAGCAGCCGCGACACTTCCTCGGTGGTCTCGACGAAGGCCACCGCGTCGGGCAGCACCGGCGGGTTGGCGTCCTCGCCCTTGGAATGCTGCTCGCGGATGGCGGCGTTGGTGGACAGGCGGTCGCCCAGGAAGGCGCGGGCCGCGGCCAGCACGGTGTCGAGCGGGTTGGTGTCGATGGTCATGGTGTTTCCTCTTCCCGCGCCAGCGGGCAGGTCAGGCAATGCGGGCCGCCACCGCCCAGGGTGAACAGCGACAGGTCGGGGTCGAGCACGGTCAGCCCCTCGGCGCGCAGCGCGGCGTTCAGCGCGGTGCTGCCGGCAGCCGAGACGACGCGGTCGCGCCCCAGCGCGATGATGTTGCAGCCCAGCGACATGGCGTCGCGGTAGGAGACGGTGATGCAGCGGATGCCGTGCTGCTTCAGCCAGGCCAGGAAATCGTCGTCCAGCACCTCGGTGCAGGCCACGGCCAGGCCGGGGGCGGCCATGCAGAACAGCACGTCCAGATGCAGGAAATGCTCGTCGAAGGCCTGCAGCCGGACCTCCCAGCCTTCGCCCCGCAGCCAGCCGGCCAGCTGCTCGGCGCCGGCCTCGTCGGTGCGCCCGCCCCCTTCGAGACCGCCCGAATGGCCGATCAGCGCCAGGCCCGGGCGGATGATGTGGATGTCGCCGCCTTCCAGCGTCCCGGCGCTCGACTTGCGCCAGAAGGCGCTGTCATGCCCGGCATGGAAGTCGATCAGCGTCGCATACTCGCCGCGACGCTGGGGGCGTTCCAATTGACAGAGAACCGGCCCCCGATGCGTCACCACCACGCTGTCGCGGGTATAGACCATGTAGGGCAGGTGCGGCGCCGGCGTCAGCCGGTGCACCCGCGCGCCGCCCTGCTCCAGGGCCGCGACCAGCTCGGCATGCTGCGCCTGGAGGTGCGGCAAGGCCGGACCCTGCCGCGCCTCGGACAGGGTCCGGCGGACGATGCTGTTGGTGGGGATCCAGCGGTAATGGTCCGGCGGGCAGACCAGCACCTCGGTGAGCACCCCGGTTTCGGAAGCGACACGCCAGTTTGACATGCCGCGAAACTACGCCCGCGCCCGGCGCGGAGCCAGGGGTCCTGATCGCCCCCCGCCCCGGGAAAACCGCCGGCCCTTGCGTTGACGCCCCTGGAACACAGGCATAGCGTTTCCTTCCCGCCGGTCTGGAGGAAATGGAAATACAATGGTGAACAAGGTCAAAGAGGCCTGGGCGCAGGGTCGCGCCGTGGTCAATGGCTGGCTGGCCATCCCCAGTGGCTTCAGCGCCGAGATCATGGCCCAGTCCGGCTTCGACAGCCTGACCGTCGACATGCAGCACGGCATCCAGGACTACCTCTCCGCCGTCGCCTGCTTCCAGGGCATGCAGCCGCATGGCGTGACCCCCATGGTCCGCGTCCCCTGGAACGAGCCGGGCATCATCGGCAAGGTGCTGGATGCCGGCGCCATGGGCGTCATCTGCCCGATGGTCAACACCGCCGAGCAGGCCGCGGCCCTGGTCTCCGCCTGCCGCTACCCGCCCGAAGGCACCCGCTCCTTCGGCCCGATCCGCGCCGGCATCTACGGCGAGGCCGGCACCTATTTCGACACGGCGAACAAGGACGTCGCCGTCCTGCCGATGATCGAGACCAAGCAGGCCCTCGACAACCTCGAGGCCATCCTCGACACGCCGGGCGTCGACGGCATCTATGTCGGGCCCTCCGACCTCGGCCTGTCGCTCGGCATGGCGCCGAAGCTCGATCGCGAGGAGCCGGAGATCCTTAAGATCTACGAGCGCCTGCTCAAGGAGACAGGCAAGCGCAACCAGGCGGTCGGGCTGCACAACGGCTCGGCGCCCTATGCCAAGCGCATGATCGGCATGGGCTTCAAGCTGGTCACCATCCTGAACGACTCGGGCCTGATGCTGCAGGCGGCGCGTGCGGCCGTCGCCACCGCGAAAAGCTAAGCAAGAATCCGGGGGCATTGAATGCCCCCGGACCCCCACATTCGTTAAGCAGCAGCCCGCAGGCCGCCGGACACGCCGGCGATCAGGGACTCCAGCTCGGCCAGCTCGGCCGGGGCCAGGTCGATCAGGGGCGCACGCACCGGGCCCGCCGGGCGACCGACGGCGGCGCAGCCCGCCTTCACGATCGACACGGCATAGCCCTTCTTGCGGTTGCGGATGCCGATATAGGGCAGCACGAAGTCGCGCAGGCCCTGATACACCGCCTCGCGGTCGTGACGCCGCACCGCCTTGTAGAAATCCATGGCGAAGGCCGGCACGAAGTTGAAGATCGCCGAGGAATAGGTGGTGACACCCATCTCCAGATACGGAAGAGCAAACGTCTCGGCGGTGGGCAGGCCGCCGACATAGGTCAGCCGGTCGCCCATCCGGGCATAGACCCGCGTCATCAGCTCGATATCGCCGACGCCGTCCTTGAAGCCGACCAGGTTCGGGTTGCGGTCGCACAGCCGCGCCAGCGTGTCCTCGTTCAGGACCGCATTGTCGCGGTTGTAGACGATGACGCCCAGCTTCGTGCTGCGGCACACCGCCTCGATATGCGCGGCAAGGCCGGCCTGCTCCGAATTGACCAGGTAGTTCGGCAGCAGCAGCAGCCCGTCGGCGCCCGCCGCCTCGGCCGACTGCGCCAGCTCCTGGGCGATCGGCGTCGCCATGCCGCAGGGCGCGATCACCGGCACCCGGCCGGCCGTCTCGGCCACCGCCGCCTTCACCACGGTCGACACCTCGGACGGCGACAGGGAGAAGAACTCGCCGGTGCCGCCGGCGGCGAACAACCCGGCCGGGTCATGCTCCAGCAGCCAGGAAACATGCTGGCGATACGGCGCCTCGTCGAAGCCCAGCGCGGCGTTGAAATGCGTCACCGGGAAGGACAGCAGTCCGCTGCCGATCTTCTGCGCCATCTCGTCCGGGGTCATCAGGGGCATGGGTCTTCTTCTCCTCCTGCCGTGGTGCCGGCAGAACCCGCCGGCTGTCAGGTCATCATACATCTTGGCCCCACGACGTCTATCGGCGAAGTGATCGAGCCACTGCCGAGGCTTTTGTCGCGAATTAACAAGTTATTTATATCCCCCGTTGAGCCTCCGCTCGCCGTGACCGACCTCCCCTCCGCCCCTCCCGCTGGCCGGCCGCGACGCTGGGCCGTGCCGACCGATGACGCGGCTGCCCCCGCGTCTGCCGGCTTTGGCCCCGAGCTGTCGCTCGACGCCGCCGCCTGCTCCGACGCTGCCGCCGGCAGCGCCGGCCCCGATGTCGCGACCCTGGCGCCGCCCCGGCCGCCCGGCCTGGACCAGGTCGGCCTGGCCAATGCGGCCGGCGGGCCGCTGCGCCAGGGCGCCAGCCTGCCCAATCCCAATGCCCGCCCCGGGATGACCCAGGGCGCCGGCCTGGCCAATTCGCGCGCCACCGCCGCGCCGCCGCCGCTGCCGCCGCCGGTGCCGCTGAACGGCATTCCGGCCGAGCCGCGCCAGCCGCCGCTGCTGCGCGAGCACCGCGTGCTGCTGTTCCACCCGACCCTGCTGTGCCAGGCGCTGCACCATTGCGGCCGCGACCGCCTGCGCCTGCCGATCGAGGATGTCACCAGCGCCGAGATGCTGACCGACAGCCAGTCGGTCCGCTTCCGATTCGGCCCCGGCGGCCGCAGCGGCGAGGTGGTGGTGAACACCCCGGGCCTCGGCGCCACGCTGATCGCCTATTGCATCGGCGCCGGCATCCCGATCCCGGCCAGCGCCGCCAAGAGCCTGCAGGTCACCGAGCACGGCGTGAAGCTGGAGCTGCGGCTGACCATGACCACGCCGCCCTATTTCCGGCCGCGCGCCAGCTCGGAGTGGTGACCACTACTTCCTGAGGCTGCGGCCGCGCATCACCGCCTTGTCGCCGAATCGGGCGCGCAGCGCCTCGACCGCGGCCCAGCGCGCGGCGCGCTTCGGCGCCTCCGGATCGACCAGGTCGCCCTGATCCGCCTGGGCGCCGGGCACCAGCGGCTGCGCCCCGATGCCGATCAGCCGGAAGGCGGTGCCATCGGCCTCCCGCGCCAGCAGCGGCCGCACGGCGGCGAACAGCGTGTCGGGCAGCCGGCTGGGGGCGGCCAGCCGCGCATGCCGGCTGCGGATGGCGAAGCCGGCGGTCTTCAGCTTCAGCACCACGCCGCCGGCGGCCAGCTGCTGCGCCGCCAGGCGGCGGGCCAGCTTCTCGCACATCCGCCACAGCGGCGCCTCCAGCGCGGCGATCTCGGACAGGTCCTGGTCGAAGGTGGTCTCGGCGCTGACCGAGCGCGCCTCCCGCCCCGGGCGCACCGGCCGGTCATCCTCGCCGCGCGCCCGGGCGGCGAGCTTCGGCCCTTCCTCCCCCAGCCGCTGGGCGGCCTCGCGCGGGCTCAGCCCCTGCAGCTGGCCCAGCGTCAAGAAGCCCAGCGCCTGCAGCCGCCGCACCTGCACCGGGCCGATGCCGGGCAGCACGCCGACCGGCTCGTCGGCCAGCACCGCCGCCGCCTCCCCCGCGCCGATCACCGCGAAGCCGCGCGGCTTGTCGCGCTCGACGGCGAGCTTCGCCAGCAGCCGGTTCGCCGCCAGCCCGACCGAGACGGTGACGCCCAGTTCCTTCTCGACCCGCAGCGCGAATCCGGCCAGCACCGCGGCCGGCGGCGCCTTGTGCAGCCCTTCGGTGCCGGAGAGGTCCAGCACCGCCTCGTCGATCGACAGCGGCTGCACCAGCGGGGTGAGCGCCTCCATCAGCGCGCGGATCTGGCGGCCGACGGCGCTGTAGCGCGCCAGGTCCGGCTTGATCACCACCGCATCCGGGCACAGCGCCAGCGCCTTGAACATCGGCATCGCCGAGCGCACGCCGCGGATCCGCGCCAGGTAGCAGCAGGCCGAGACCACGCCGCGCCGGCCGCCGCCGACGATCACCGCGCGGGCGCGCAGCTCCGGCCGGTCGCGCTTCTCGACGCTGGCGAAGAAGGCGTCGCAATCGACATGGGCGATCGACAGCCGCCCCAGCTCCGCATGGCGCAGCACCCGGCGGCCGCCGCAGCGCGGGCAGGCGGCGGACAGGCTTTCCTCGTGGAGCAGGCAGTCGCGGCACAGCGCGGTCATGGCCTGTTGATCATAGCCCGGCACGCCCCCCCTTGCGCTTTGTCGATACGTATAAGAAACATTAATCACCGGCTCCGCTGGAGCTTGCCCCCGCCCCGGAGTTTCCCATGTCGCGCGCCGAGATCGCCCGCTTCGCCCAGGACCTGGCCCAGGACCAGGGTCTCCGCCGCGCCCTGGCCGAGGCGCGCCCCGCCGATGCCGAGGCCGCCGCCGCGCTGATGCGCCGCCATGGCTACCTGGTCGAGGCGCGCGACCTGCTGCCCGGCCTGCCCGAGGAAGGCCCGCTGGAGGACAGCGCGCTGGACCGGCTGCAGGGTGGCGGCGCCGCGCTGTTCCACCGCATCTTCGGCGGGCTGTTCCCCAGCGGGCAAGCGGCCGGCTAGCCCAGGCTGCCGACGAAGGCCTGGGCCGCGGCGGTCATCGGCCGCGCGGGGCTGGCCACCAGGCCGAAGTCGCGGCGGACCGGCTGCGCCAGGGTGCCGGCGCGCAGGCCGCGCAGGCTGTCCGGCAGGGTCAGGCCGGGCACCAGCGACACCCCCATCCCCTCGCGCAGCATGGCGAAGGCGCTGGCCCAGTCGCGCACCTCCACCACCACCTGGCGCAGCGGCGTGCCGGCTTCCTCGGCCAGGGTGGCGGCGGTCAGGCGGCAGCCGCCGGTGGCCAGGATGAAGGGCTCGGCGGCGAGCTCGGCCAGGCTGACCACCGGCCGCCGTGCCAGCCGGTGCCCCGCCGGCACCACCGGCACCCAGAGGTCGCCGCCCAGCATCGCCACCGCCCGCCCCGGCGCCGGGTTCAGCACCACGCCGAGATCGATGGTGCCATCGGCCAGCCAGGCCTCGATCTCCTCGTCCTCGGCCTCCAGCGGGGTCACCGCGATGCCGGGATGGTGCTGGCCGAAGCGGCGGATCAGCCCGGGCAGCAAGGCGGCGAAGACGCTGGGGAAGCTCGCCAGCCGCAGCCGGCCGCCGGATAGCCCGCGCGCCTCGTCGGCGACGGCGCGCATCCGCGCCATCTGCGCCAGGGCCTCGGCGGCCAGGCCCGCGATGCGCTCGCCGGCGGCGGTCAGCCGGGTGCCGCGGGCATGGCGCAGCAGCAGGGTGACGCCGAGCGTCTCTTCCAGCCCGGCGATGGCCTGGCTGACGCCGGATTGCGTCAGCCCCAGCGCCGCGGCCGCGGCGGTGAAGCTGCCGCCCTCGGCCACCGCCACCAGGCTGCGCAGATGCGAGACATTCATGCCATCAGCCCGGCTTATTCCTGCGTGGTGACCCAGTAAGTATTCTTCTGCCTGCCGCCCCGTCAAACCCGGCGGCATGAGCGCCTGCGCAAAAGCCCTGCCGGTCCCTTTCGTCGCACCTTTGGCGGCGCTGGGGCTTGGCTTCTTCATGGTGCTGGTCGACACCACGGTGACGCTGGTGGCGGTGCCGGCGATCGGCCGCAACCTGGGCGCTTCCCCGGCCGGGCTGCAATGGGCGGTGAACGCCTACACGCTCGCCTTCGCCAGCCTGCTGCTGGCCGGCGGCAGCCTGGCCGACCGGCACGGGCCGCGCCGCGTCTTCCTGGCCGGCATCGCGCTGTTCTGCGCCGCCTCCGCCGGCTGCGCCGCGGCGCCCTCGATCGAGGCGCTGGTGGCGGCGCGGACGCTGAAGGGGATCGGCGCGGCGCTGCTGATGCCGGCCTCGCTGGCGCTGCTGCCGCGCGCCTTCCCCACCGAGCCGTTGCGCGGCCGCGCCTATGGCGCCTGGAGCGGCATCGCCGCCCTGGCGCTCGTCGCCGGCCCCAGCCTGGGCGGGCCGCTGGTCGAGCTGGCCGGCTGGCGCGCCGTCTTCTGGATCAACCTGCCCTTCGGCGCCGCCGCGCTTTGTCTCACCTTGCGCCACCTGCCGCGCGACCGCCCCGGGCGGGCCGTGGGGTTCGACCTGACGAGCCAGGCGCTGGCGGTGGCGGCGCTGGCCGGGCTGGCCGCGGCGCTGATCGAAGGCAGCCTCGCCGCCGCGGCGCTCGGCCTGCTGGCCAGCGCGCTGTTCCTGCGCCGCCAGGCCGCCCGCGCCGAGGCCGCCATGCTGCCCTTGTCGCTGTTCCAGGCGCCCGGCTTCGCGATGCCCGTCGCCATCGGCCTGCTCTACAATTTTTCTTTCTATGGGCTGCAGTTCCTGCTGTCGGTCGTGCTGCAGGAGAGCGGGCGGCTGTCCCCGGCCGGCTTCGGACTGCTGCTGCTGCCGCTCAGCCTGTCCTGCGCCGTCGCCGCCTTCCTGGCCGCCGCGGCGATGCGCCGCTGGGGCCGGCGCTGGCCCATCGCCGCCGGCCTGGCGCTGGCGGCGACGGGGGCGGCGGTGATCGCCGTCGCCCTGGCAAGCCACGCCCCGCTTAGCGTGACCGGGCTGGGCGCGGCGCTGGTCGGGCTGGGCGGCGGGGTGATGGTGGCGCCGCTGACCGCGACCGCCCTGGCCGCGGTGCCCGAGGCGCGGCGTGGCCTGGCCGCCGGCATCCTCAACGCCGCGCGCCAGGCCGGCGGCGTGCTGGGCATCGCCATCCCCGGGGCGATGGCCACGGCGGCACCGCTGGCGGCGGGGCTGACCGCGCTGGGCTTCGCGAGCGCGGCGCTGTTGGCCTGGCGCGGCCTGCCGCCCGACCATCACCGCGGCTAATTGCATCTTTCTGGTCCGCTGCGGCTGCCGCTTGCGCCAGGAAGGCGGCACACTCCTGCCTCCGAAGAGGGAACCTGCCTGATGAGCTCTGCCCAGAAACCCGCCGGCCCCGCCTTCCTGCAGGAGCTGGCGCCGGACGCCACGCTGACCATGACCGTGCTGCAGGCCCCGGTGCAGGGCGCGGACGGCGTCATCCGCACCATCCAGGCGCTGGTCGGCCTCTATGCCGGCACCGAGGTCAGCTTCCGCGGCGGCCAGGGCGACCATGACTTCGTGGTCTACGCCCCCCGCCTGAAAAGCGGCGCCGTGCTGGAGGCCGTGGTCACCCTGGTGCGCCACCCGGACCGCAGCATCCGCCACGTCAATATCGGCTACAGCCCGCTCGCCGCCGCGCAGGTGCTGGCCACCGAGCTGGAGGCCGCCCTGGCCTGAAGGGTCAGCCGGCGTCCCAGAGGCGCGCCGCGCCGAAGACGCCGGAGGAATCGCCGTGCCGCGCGGGGACCAGGTTGATCCGCGCGACATCGCCGAAGACGTAGCGGGGCAGCAGGGCGGGCACTGCCGCGTAGATCCCGCGCAGGTTGGACAGCCCGCCGCCCAGCACGACGACATCCGGGTCCAGCAGATTGGCCGTCGCCGCGAGCGCCCGCGCCAGCCGCGAGGCATGGCGCTCCAGCGCCGCCGCCGCGCGCGTGTCGCCGGCAGCCGCGGCGTCCTCGATGCCGCCGGCGTCGCGATGGCCCTCGCCCTTCCAGTCGGCGGCCAGCGCCGGGCCGCAGAGGAAGGTCTCGAGGCAACCGTGCAGCCCGCACCAGCAGCGCGGGCCGGGATGCTCCTCGCCCGGCGTCGACCAGGGCAGCGGCGTGTGGCCCCATTCGCCGGCGACGCGGTTCAGCCCCTCGATCAGCCGGCCCTGCACCACCAGCCCGGCGCCGACCCCGGTGCCCAGGATCACCGCGAAGACCGTGCCATATCCGGCGCCGGCGCCATCCGCCGCCTCCGACAGGGCCAGGCAATTGGCGTCGTTGGAGACGCGCACGTCACGGCCGAGCCGCGCCGCCAGGTCGCGGTCCAGCGCCCGGCCGTTCAGGCATTGCGTGTTGGCGTTGCGCACCAGCCCGGAGGCCGGGCTCAGGCTGCCGGGAATGCCGATGCCGAGCCGCGGCAGCGTCGCGCCGAGCTCGGAGGCGGCACCCTCCACCAGCCCGGCCATGCCGGCGATGATGCCGTCATAATCGCCCGGCGTCGGGATGCGGCGGCGCAGCCGCACCGCGCCCCCGTCGTCGAGAGCCACGATTTCCGTCTTGGTGCCGCCGAGATCGATGCCGATGCGCATGGCGCCGGACACTGCCGCCGCGGCTGCCCGCCGGCAAGGGGGGCGCGTCAGCCGATGGCGCCGGTCTCCGGCCCGGCCAGCGCCAGGTCGCGCAGCAGCTCCAGCGCCGGGCGCAGCGCCGCCTCGGCCGGCGAGGCCAAGGCGAGGCGCACCGCATCCGGCGCATGCCCCGGCACCACGGCGAATTCCGCCGCCGGCGAGACCGCGATGCGCCGCCGCGCCGCCGCCGCGACGAAGGTCTCCGCCCGCCAATGCCCGGGCAGCGTCAGCCACAGGTGATAGGCGCGCGGGTCGCCCTGCAGCGCCAGGCCGGCGCCGCCCAGCACCTGCCGCACCAGCGCGTTGCGCGCCGCCGCATCGGCCTGCTTGCGGCGCTGCAATTCGTGGATGCTGCCATCCTCCATCCAGGCGGTGGCGACGGCGAGCACGAAGCTGCCCGCGGTCCAGCCGCCCAGCCGCAGCGAGGCCGCCAGCCGGTGCCGCAGCGCCGGCGGCGCCACCAGGAAGCCGAGCGTCAGCCCCGGCGCCACCCGCTTCGACAGGCTGTCGACCAGCACCACCCGTTCCGGCGCATGCGCGGCCAGCGGCGGCGGCGCGTCGGGGGCGAGGAAGCCATAGACCGCATCCTCCACCGCCAGGATGTCGAGCTGGCGCAGCACCGCAGCCAGCTCCGCCCGGCGCGCGGGCGGCATGCCGTGGCCCAGCGGGTTGTGCAGCTCGCTCTGCAGATAGAGCAGCGGGAAGGGATGCGCCCGGTGCGCCGCCAGCACGGCGTCGGGGCGCAAGCCCTGCTCGTCCATGGCGATCGGCTGCGGCAGCAGGCCGAGGCGCAGCGCAATGCCCTTGGCCAGCGGATAGGTCATCGCCTCCATCCCCAGCCGGTCGCCGGGGCGCAGCAGGGCGGCGAAGGTCGCGGCCAGGGCCTGCTGCCCGCGCCCGGCGAAAAGCAGGCTCTCGGCCTCCGGCGCCCAGCCGTCGCGCGCCAGCAGGCCGGCGACGGCCCGCCGCGCGGCCTGGGTGCCGCGCGCCTCGCCGCGCTGCAGCGCCTCGTGCAGCGCCGCCGGATCGGCCAGCCGCGCCAGGCCGGGGGCCAGCAGCGCCTCCTGCCCGGCCAGGACGGAGAAATTGACCTCCAGGTCGACCACGCCATCCGGCTCGACCTCCCGCGCCGGCAGGCCGGGCAGCGACATGGCGCCGGCGCGCAGGAAGGTGCCGCGCCCGACCTCGCCCACCGCCACGCCGCGCCGCACCAGCTCGGCATAGACGCGGCTGGCGGTGGAAGGGGCGATGCCGCGGGCATGCGCATAGTCGCGGCTGGGCGACAGGCGCTCACCGGGACGGCGGCGGCCGGCGGCCAGGTCGGCGGTGAGCTCGGCAATCAGGCCATCGGCCAGGTCGCGGAAATCGGTCATGCAGATTATTGTACCGAGAGCAATGCTTCGCTTGAAGCGAAATCTGGATGCGTGTCATGGATTGCGCCGCGAAACACCAGGATCAGGCGGCAATGCTCGGAGCAATATTCCGGATCGATCGGATCAATCTGGCGGCGCAGCCCGCGCGGCCCGGCCTGTGGGCGACCCTGATGCGCTGGCACCGCCGCGCCGCCAGCCGCGCCTGGCTGTCGGAGCTGCCGCCGGAGCGGCTGCGCGACATCGGGCTGACGCCGCATGACGCGGCGGTCGAGGCGAGGAAGGCCTTCTGGGAGTAAGCAAGGCAGGCAAAGGCTGGGGGAATGAATTCCCCCAGACCCCCTTCTTCCTTCTGGGGTGGCTGCCGCGTCCACGTGGCGACAGGACGCGAAACGGCCCAGCAGCAGCGCGACCTTCGGAGCCGCGCTGTTTCCCTGTGGGGCGTCCTGCCGCGATGCCCGGGCGACGGCGCCGTGAAGCGGTGGTCCCGCCATGGCCGGTGGCCAGAAAAAAGATGGGGTCCAGGGGAATTCATTCCCCTGGCCTACACTTGGCCCTTGGATTGGCCTTTTCCCCCGCCATCAAGCATAACCGGCGCCCCATTCCCGCCGCCGGTGACCTTTCCCATGTCGCATAACAGCTTCGGCCATCTCTTCCGCGTCACCAGCTGGGGCGAAAGCCATGGCCCGGCGATCGGCGGCGTGGTCGATGGCTGCCCGGCCGGCATCGCGCTGACCGAGGCCGATATCCAGCCCTTCCTGGACAAGCGCCGCCCCGGCCAGAGCAAGTTCGTGACGCAGCGGCAGGAGGCCGACGAGGTCCGGCTGCTGTCCGGCGTTTTCGAGGGGCTGACCACCGGCACACCGATCAGCTTCATCATCGAGAACACCGACCAGCGCTCGCGCGACTATGGCGACATCAAGGACCGCTTCCGGCCCGGCCATGCCGACCTGGCCTATCACCTGAAATACGGCGTGCGCGACTATCGCGGCGGCGGCCGGTCCAGCGCGCGGGAGACGGCGGTGCGCGTCGCCGCCGGCGCCATCGCCCGCAAGGTGCTGGGCACCGGCGTGGTGATCCGCGGCGCCATGGTGTCGATGGGGCCGCTCGGCATCGACCGCGCCCGCTTCGACTGGGCGACGGTCGACGAGAATCCTTTCTTCTGTCCGGACCCGGGCGCCGTCGCGGCCTGGGAGGAAAAACTCGCCGCCACCCGCAAGGCCGGCAGCAGCCTGGGCGCGGTGGTGGAGCTGGTGGCCGAGGGCGTGCCCGTGGGCCTGGGCGCGCCGCTCTACGGCAAGCTGGATGCGGATCTGGCCGCCGCGCTGATGAGCATCAACGCGGTCAAAGGCGTCGAGATCGGCGAGGGTTTCGCGTCGGCCGCGCTCGACGGCGAGGGCAATGCCGACGAGATGCGCATGGGCGCCGATGGCGAGGTCGAATTCCTGTCCAACCATGCCGGCGGCGTGCTGGGCGGCATTTCCACCGGCCAGCCGGTGGTGGCGCGCTTCGCGGTGAAGCCGACCTCCTCGATCCTGGTGCCGCGGCAGTCGGTCGACCGCTTCGGCGACGACGTGGAGGTGCTGACCAAGGGCCGCCACGACCCCTGCGTCGGCATCCGCGCCGTGCCGGTGGGCGAGGCGATGCTGGCCTGCGTGCTGGCCGACCACCTGCTGCGCCAGCGCGCACAGAACCCGGACGCGCCGCTGCGCCCCCGCCTGCCGCGGAATTGATCGGGCGGCCCCGCGCTTCGCAGATGCAGCAAACTTGACTAATTCTTGAGGCGTCTGGATAGGCTGGAGCGCGATCAGCGCGAGGCGCCGCCTTGATGTTCCTGGACACCTCCCCCCCCGCCCCTGCCGCCGCCGCGGAGGAAGGCACCGCCTGCGCCCGCGGCTTCCTGGCGCTCGCCGGGGAGGCCGCCTGGCGCCACCGCATGGCCGACCTGGCCCGCCACGCCCGGCCGCGTTCCTGGCAGGGGCGCGCCGCGCAGCAGCGCCACGCGCTGGAGCTGCTGCTGGCCCGCCTGGCCGACCCTCGCCAGACGCCGCGCATGACCCCGGCCGAGGCCCAGGTGCTGGCCCTGGCGCGGGAGGCCGTGCGGCTGTCCGACACCCTGCCCGAGCTTCCCCGCGCCCGGCTGCGGGCCCGGCTGCTGGACGGGCTGACCGGCCAGGCCACGCTGATCCCGGTCTTCCACCTGCTGCGCGAAGCCAGCCGGCAGCGCGCCCGTGGCTTCGAGGTGCATTTCGCCGGCCTCGCGGAGGAGGCGCCCTATGACCTGCGGCTGGAGCGCGACGGGGCGGTGGCGGAGCTCGCCTGCCGCACCGTCTCGGCCGAGGAAGGCCGCCATATGCCGCGCGGCGACTGGTTCGCGCTGGTCGACGGCATCAACCCCGACCTGCAGACCTGGCTGGCCGCGCATCCCGGCCGCTACCTGCTGAAGATGACCCTGCCCGAGGGCATCCAGAGCCCGGCCGAGCGCGACAGCCTGCAGCGCCAGGTCAGCAGCCTGCTGGCCAGCGAGCGCCGCCAGGACGCCTCCGAGGCCGCCATCCTGAAGCTCGACCCGCTGACGCTGGCCGGCGTCCGCGCCGCCAGCGCCGTCCTGCCCAGCCGGCTGAGAGAAATGTTCGGCCCCGACGCCCATCTGGCGGTGACCGGCGACCCGGCCGGCGGCAGCGTCTTCGTCATGGCCGCCCATGCCGGGCGCGAGAACGCCCTGGCCGCCACCGTCGTCCGCCACCTGGCCGAGGCCGCCACCACCCGGCTGACCGGCGAGCATCCCGGCATCGTCTCGATCTTCCTGGAGGAGGTGGAGCGGGCCGAGTGGCGCGGCCTGCGCGACACGCTGGAGCTGGAGGGCGCGGTGCGCCGCTTCTTCACCACGCCCGCCGCCGCCCGCCTGGCCGCCGCCGCCTGCAGCAGCCGATTCGAGCTGTTCGGCCTGACGCCGCCGGACGCCGCCGAGCAGGGCGAGCTGCGCTTCCGCAACCAGGCCCATCCGGCCGCCGGGATACCCGGTCTGCAAGCTGCCATCGCCTCCTTCACCTGAGGCGCAACCGGCGAGAAACGGCTTTCGCGAATGAACGAAACGTGAGCCGTGTGAATCCTTTCTGACGGCAAAGTTTCGTCGCAACCCTGCCACTTTCGCCTGCATGCTGCGTTGCAACGTTGTCCACAACCGCTGCGGCAGGGTCGTCTGAAGATGTCTGAGCGTGAAATGGAAGCCAAGCTGCTGGAACTCGACCGGCTGCTGAACGATCCCGAGGTGCAGATGGATCCGCACCGCGTGTGGTCGCTGCTGCACGAGATCTCGGGCGCCAGCAAGGCGGCGCCGCGGGCGGCCTGACTCAGGTTTGCCTGACTCAGGCCTTCCGCGCGCCGATCAGGAACTCCCGGTTCCCTTCAGGCCCCAGGATGGGGCTGGCCTCCACCCCCAGCACGGTCCAGCCCGGCAGGCCGGACCACCAGGCCTGCACGCGGTCGCAGACCTCCTGGTGCACCGCCGGGTCGCGCACCACGCCGCCCTTCCCCACCTTCTCCGGCCCGGCCTCGAATTGCGGCTTGATCAGCGCCACCGCCCAGGCGCCAGGGGCGGCCAGATCCAGCGCCGCCGGCAGCACGGTGGCCAGCCCGATGAAGCTGGCATCGCACACCACCACCCCCGGCGCCTCGGGCACCTGGGTGGCATCCAGCCGGCGGGCATTGGTCTTCTCCAGCACCACCACCCGGTCGTCGCTGCGCAGCTTCCAGGCCAGCTGCCCATGCCCGACATCGACGGCGTAGACCCGGCTGGCCCCATGATGCAGCAGCACGTCGGTGAAGCCGCCCGTCGAGGCGCCCACATCCACGCCCACCCGCCCCGCCGGATCCAGCCCGAAGAAGTCGAGCGCATGGCTCAGCTTCATGCCGCCGCGGCTGACCCAGGGATGCTCCTGGCCCTTCACCTCCAGCGGCGTGTCCTCGGACACCGGCTGCCCGGGCTTGTCGACGCGCTTCGTGTTGGAAAACACCTTGCCCGCCATGATCAGCGCCTGCGCCTTGGCCCGGGTCTCGACCAGGCCACGATCGACAAGAGCAACATCGGCACGCTGCTTGGGCATCTTGAGAAGGCTCTTTCAGGAGAAGGACCAGGGGGCAGGCTGGGGGAATGAATTCCCCCCGCAAACGTATACGTTTGCGCCCATCTTTTTTCTGATCACCGGCCGTTCGAGGACCTGCGCCATACCGGCGCCGTCGCCCGGGCATCACGGCGGGACGCATTTTTATAAAACCGGCGCTCGCCCGCAGGTCGCGCTGCGCGGGGCCGGACCACATGCTGTCCCCACGTGGACACAGCAGTCTGAAAGAAAAGGGGAATTCATTCCCCTGGCCTGCCCTGTCTTCTCTGTCAGGCCCTTGCTGGCTGCACTGAGTTGCCTGCCCCCAGCGCCGCCACCGCATGCGCCGCGATGGACGCCGCCGACAGGCCGACCTGGTCGTACTGCACTTTCGGCGAGTCATGGTCCGTGAACACGTCGGGCAGCACCATCGGGCGGAACTTCAGCCCGCCATCCAGCAGGCCCTGCCAGGCCAGGTGCTGCATCACCAGCGAGCCGAAGCCGCCGACCGAGCCTTCCTCGATGGTGATCATCACCGCGTGGTCGCGGGCCAGCTGCTCGACCAGCTTCGTGTCCAGCGGCTTGGCGAAGCGGGCATCGGCCACGGTGCAGGACAGGCCGCGGGCGGCGAGCTCGTCGGCCGCCTTCAGGCATTCCTGCAGGCGGGCGCCGTAGCTGAGGATGGCGACACTGCTGCCCTCGCGCAGGACGCGGCCGCGGCCGATCTCCAGCGGCGTGCCGCGGGCGGGGACGGGCACCAGGCCGAAGCCTTCGCCGCGCGGGAAGCGCAGCGCGGTCGGGCCTTCGTCATAGGCGGCGCAGGTGGCGACCATATGCGCCAGCTCCACCTCGTCGGCGGAGGCCATCAGCACCATCTCCGGGATGCAGCCCAGATAGGCGATGTCATAGGCGCCGGCATGGGTGGCGCCGTCGGCGCCGACCAGCCCGGCGCGGTCCAGGATGAAGCGCACCGGCAGTTTTTGGAGCGCCACGTCGTGGATGACCTGGTCGTAGGCGCGCTGCAAGAAGGTCGAGTAGATGGCGACAAAGGGCTTGATGCCTTCGGTCGCCATGCCGGCGGCGAAGGTCACCGCATGCTGCTCGGCGATGCCGACGTCGAAAGTGCGCTTGGGAAAGCGCTTCTGGAAGGCGTCGAGCCCGGTGCCGGAGGGCATGGCGGCGGTCACCGCGACGATGCGCGGGTCGGCCTCGGCCTCGGCGATCAGCGCCTGGGAGAAGACCTTGGTGTAGGTCGGCGGGCCCGGCGGCGCCTTGGCCTGGGTGCCGGTGACCACGTTGAACTTCGAGACGGCGTGGTACTTGTCGGCGCTGGCCTCGGCGGGGGCGTAGCCCTTGCCCTTCTGCGTCACGACATGCAGCAGGATCGGCGCGCCGTCCTCGGCATCGCGCAGGTTGCGCAGCACCGGCAGCAGGTGGTCCAGGCTGTGGCCGTCGATCGGGCCGACGTAGTAGAAGCCCAGCTCCTCGAACAGCGTGCCGCCGGTCAGCAGGCCGCGGGCATATTCGTCGGCGCGGCGGGCGGCGCGTTCCAGCGGCGCCGGGAAGCGGCGCGCCAGCTTCGCCATCATCTCCCGCAGCCCCAGGAAGGGGCGGGAGGAGATCAGGCGCGACAGGTAGGCCGACATGGCGCCGACCGGCGGCGCGATCGACATGTCGTTGTCGTTCAGCACCACGATCAGGCGGGAGCGCATGGCGCCGGCGTTGTTCATCGCCTCATAGGCCATGCCGGCGCTCATCGCGCCGTCGCCGATCACCGCGATGACATTGCGGTCGTCGCCGGGCTCGCCGGGAATGGCGCGCTTCAGGTCGCGCGCCACCGCCATGCCCAGGCCGGCCGAGATCGAGGTCGAGGAATGCGCCGCGCCGAAGGGGTCGTATTCGCTCTCGCTGCGGCGGGTGAAGCCGGACAGGCCGCCGCCCTGGCGCAGGGTGCGGATGCGGTCGCGCCGGCCGGTCAGGATCTTGTGAGGGTAGGTCTGATGGCCGACATCCCACAGCAGCCGGTCGCGCGGCGTGTCGAAGACGGCATGGATCGCCACCGTCAGCTCGACCACGCCCAGGCTCGCGCCCAGATGGCCACCGGTCTGGCTGACCGCATGGATGGTCTCGGCGCGCAGCTCCTCGGCGACCTGCTTGAGCTGGTCGCTGGAGAAGTTGCGCATGTCGCCGGGCACGCGGACGCGGTCGAGCAACGGCGTCGCGGGCGGCGGGGCGGGGGGGGTCC
>NZ_CACSJM010000019.1 GCF_902706185.1 Roseomonas sp. 18066
CCCTATGCCCAGCGCGGCGAGGGCTGCTGGCTGACCGACCTGGACGGCCGCCGGCAGCCCGCCGCCGATGATCTTTCCCAGCGCCACCAGATCCGGTGCGACGCCGAACAGCGTATGCGCCCCGGCATAGTGCAGGCGGAAGCTGATCACCTCGTCGAAAACCAACAGGAAACCGTCGCGGGCGCGGGCTTCCTGCAGCACCTCGAGCAGCGCTGACGTCGCCGGCACCATGCCGATGCGCGACGGCAGCGGGTCGATCACCACCGCCGCCAGCCGGCTGCCCTGGCGGCGCAGGATCTCGCGGCAGCGCTTCGGATCGCCGAAGGGCAGCACGACGGTCTCGGCCAGCAGCGTCTCCGGCGTGCCGCGGCAATAGGCCACCGAGGCCGGGTTGCCGTCCGGCCCGTCCCAGTTCTGCGGGTTGCAATCGTAGGAGACCTCGAGCGCGTCATAGGTGCCGTGATAGGCGCCCTCGAACTTGGCGATGGCGCTGCGCCCGGTCAGCGCCCGCGCCGCCTTGACCGCGAACATCACCGCCTCGGTGCCGGAATTGCAGAAGCGGACCTGCTCCAGCAGCGGCGCGCGATGGGTGATGATCTCGGCGAGCTCGGTCTCATAGGGCGTCGGCAGGCCGAAGGCGGTGCCTTGCGCCGCGGTTTCCCGAATGGCCTCGATCGCCGGCGGGAAGGCATGCCCGTGGATGAGGGAAAAAAAGTTGTTGGAGGCGTCGAGCAGCCGGCGGCCGTCCAGGTCGGTCAGCCAGCAGCCCTCGCCGCGCTGGGCATAGGGCGGGTGCGGCGCGAACCAGGAGGAGGGGCGCATGCTGCCGCCCGGGATCACCGCGCGGGCGTCGCGATAGGCGGCTGCCGAGCGCGACAGCGGCGGCGTCAGGCCGTCCTGGTTCGGCAGCTTCGCGGGGTGCCGGTGGATCATGCGCGCCTCGGGTCCAAAAGGGCTCAATTCCTTGCGAGGTCGATCAGAACATATGCTTCTCATGACTGCAACATGGATCATTTGGATTGAACATTGCCTTTTCCGCATAAAGCGTCAGCATGACAATATGACCCCGGCAGAACCCGTCTCCGACGCGCTGGCCGCGCTGCTGCCCGCGCTGTCCGGCCCGATCGCCGCGGCGGCGCGGCATATCCTGGCCCATCCCGAGGATGTCGCCGTCTTCTCGATGCGCGAGCTGGCGCGGCGCATGGAGGTGCCGCCGGCGACGCTGGTGCGGCTGGCCCAGCGGCTGGGCTTCGCCCGCTACGACGCGCTGCGCCAGGGCTATGTCGAGGGCGTGCGCCAGGGCCATGCCGGCGGCGTCGCCACCCGCAACCGCAGCAGCGCCCGGGCCCTGGCCGCCGCCGACCCGCGGGATTTCGCCGAGGCCTTCCTGGCCGCCGAGCAGGAGGTGCTGCGCCAGGCGCTGCGCGGCCTGGCGGCGCCGGCGGTGGAGGAGGCGGTGGCGCTGCTGGCCGGCGCCCGCCGTGTCCATGTCGCCGGCCGCCGCACCGCTTTCTCCACCGCCTATGCCCTGGCCTACACGCTGCACAAGGCGCGGCCCGACGTGGTGCTGGTCGGCGACATGGCCGGCGTGTCGGAGGCGGCGCTGCAGGACGTGGTGCCCGGCGACGTGCTGGTGGTCATCACCGCGGCGCCTTTCTCGCGGCCGGTCATCGGCATGGCCGAGCGCGCGGCGGCGGCCGGCGCCCGCATCATCGCCATCGTCGAGGCCGCCATCCCGCCGCTGAAGAACCTGGCGGGAGCGCTGATCTTCATCGCGCCGGCCCAGGGCGCGGCCTTCCCCGAATCGACCAATGGCGCGCTCGCCATCGCCAACCTGCTGGTCGCGCGGGTGGTGGCCCGCCTCGGCGCCGCCGCCGAGCGCCGCATCGCCGCCGATGAGCGCCGCATCCTGGCCAGCGGCGAGTTCCTCCTCGCCGGACCGCGTTCCGACAAGTGGGGCCGCGCAAAGCCTGGCGGCAGCGCCTGAGATTTCGCCGGCGGCGGGCTTGCCAGCGCCCCCGCCCGCGCCGATGCTGCGCCGCCCTTGCCCAGGCGCCGCGACAGACGGAGGCCGGGACGGGGGTCAGGGACCCAGCAGGCGCGGCGACACCGGATAGTCGGAGGCGCCCGATGCAGCGCAGAGATTTTTTCACGAGCATGGCCGCGGCGGGCGCCGCGCTGGCCGCCGGCGGTGTCGCGGCGCCGGCCCTGGCCCAGGGCGCCAATGCCCGCACGCTGCGCTTCGTGCCGCAGGCGGATCTGGCGAATTTCGACCCGATCTGGGGCAGCCAGTATGTGGTCCGCAATGCCGGGCTGCTGGTCTGGGACACGCTCTACGGCGTCGATGCCACGATGACCCCGCGCCGCCAGATGGTCGAGGGCGAGACGGTCTCGGCCGATGGCCTGACCTGGACCTTCACCCTGCGGCCGGGCCTGAAGTTCCATGACGGCACGCCGGTGCTGGCGAAGGACGCGGTGGCCAGCCTGGTGCGCTGGTCCGCCCGCGACCCGATGGGCCAGATGATCCGCGCATCCCAGCAGGAGCTGGTCGCCCTCGACGACCGCAGCTTCCGCTGGGTGTTGAAGAAGCCGTTTCCAAAGATGCTGCTGGCGCTGGGCAAGAACAACGCACCTTGCACCTTCGTCATGCCGGAGCGGATCGCGAAGACCGATCCCTTCACCCAGATCACCGAATATATCGGCTCCGGCCCGATGCGCTTCGTCCGCGACGAATGGATCCCCGGCGCCCGCGCCGTCTTCCAGAAATTCGATGGCTACGTGCCGCGCGAAGAACCCGCCAGCTGGCTGGCCGGCGGCAAGCGCATCCTGGTCGACCGGGTCGAATGGGCCATCATCCCCGACGCCGCGACGGCCGCCGGCGCGCTGCAGAGCGGCGAGGTCGACTGGCTGGAAACCCCGCTGCCCGACCTGATCCCGGTGATGAAGCGCAACCGCGCCATCGCCGTCGACATCGCCGACCCGCTCGGCAATATCTGCGCCTTCCGCATGAACCACCTGCATCCGCCCTTCAACGACGTTCGCGCCCGCCGCGCCGTCATGATGGCGCTGCGCCAGGAAGACTACATGCGCGCCATCGTCGGCAGCGACGACGCGCTGTGGAAGCCGCTGCCCTCCTTCTTCACCCCCGGCACGCCGCTCTACACCGAGGCCGGCGGCGATATCCTGAAGGGGCCGCGCAACCTGGACGCGGCGAAGAAGCTGCTGGCGGAAAGCGGCTATGCCAACCAGCCGGTGACCTGCATGGTCTCGCAGGACCTGGCGCCGCACAAGGCGATGGGCGACGTCACCGCCGACCTGCTGCAGCGGCTGGGCATGAATGTCGACTTCGTCGCCACCGACTGGGGCACCGTCGTCGGCCGCCGCGCGCAGAAGACGCCGCCGGGGCAGGGCGGCTGGTCGATGTTCCACACCTGGCACTCCGGCGCCGACTGCGCGACGCCGGCCGGCTACGCGGCGCTGCGCGGCAATGGCGAGCAGGCCTGGTTCGGCTGGCCCACCAGCCCGGGCACCGAGGCCGGCATCGCCGACTGGTACGCGGCCACCAGCCTCGACGAGGAGAAGGCGGCCATCGCCCGCACCAACACGGCGGCGATGAACGACGTGGTCTACGCGCCGGTCGGGCTGTTCATGGCCTACCAGGCCTGGCGCACCAATGTCTCGGGCATCGTCAAAGGGCCGGCGCCGTTTTTCTGGAACGTCGCGAAGTCATAAGAAAAAAAGGCCGGGGGAAGGAATTCCCCCGGACCCCCATCTTCTTTCTGATCTTCAAGCAGCAGCGAGAAACTGCACGGGAGGAATGAACGGCAGGGTCGCCGCGGCGCGAGCAAGCAGCGCCACGCGACGCTCGGCCGACACGAAAGGACAGGCCTCCAGCAAGGCCCGCACATCGATGATCGGGATCGCCTGGCGCTTCTCGCCCATCAGCGACAGCGCATTGGTCTCGGCCCCGACAGGGATCGCCCGCGCCTCGGGCCAGCCGACCGAAGCCCAGTAGTCGCGGAACTTGAAGCCGTCGCCCAGCGGCCGGTCGCTGAAGCTGATCCAGCTCGCCGGCACGCCATAGGCATGCGCCGCGATCAGCCCATGCAGCGAGCTCGACACGATCTCCCGGCAGGACAGGATCGCGTCCAGCACCTCGGTGATGCCGCCGGTGATGTCGATGATCCTGACCTTCAGCCCGGCCGGGATGCGCGGTAGCGGATCGACCCCCGCCTCGCGGAAATGCTGGATGATGCCCAGGTCGTGTTCCACCGCCACCGCCGGCCGGTAGAACATCGGCATCAGCAGCGCCGGGTCGCCATAGACCGCCGGGCAGTCGCGCCCGGCGGCGATCAGCTTGGCGCGCGTCAGCGGGCCGCGCACGGCATGGATGGCGCGCAGCGCGGGGACCTTGTCCTTGCTGGCGATGAAGCCCGAGCCCCAGATGACATAGCTGTCCAGGCTGCTGCGGATGCCGCTGCCGATGACGCGGACGACGTCGCGCTGCGGCTCGCTCTGACCATGGTCGACATGCAGCACCGGCGCTTCGCTCAGCAGCCGGATCAGCGGCGGATTGAGCTTGTCGCCCCAGTTCTGCCCGACCGTCCCCTGCCGCGGCCAGTCGGCGATCACCGGCGGCAGGGCGCCGCTGTCCTCGACGGGCGCGACCCGCCGCAGCCCGGGCGGCAGCGCGCCGGCGGGCGGGCCGGGCGGCAGCGCCGCGAGGCGGTCATAGACGGCGCGGAGCTCCGCGGCGATGGCCGCGGGACGCAGCCCCCGGGCCACCTGCAGCCCCAGCCGCCGGCAGTCCTGGCGCTCCTCGTCGCTCAGCGCCAGCACCTGGCTGACGATCATCTGCAGGTCGACGGCATCGCCATCCTGGTACAGGAAGCGCTGCAGCGCCGGCGGCAGCAGCTCCCGCATCTGCGGCACGTCGGGCGCCACCAGGATGCCACCGCAGCTCAGCGCCAGCAGGGCCACGCCCGAGGTCAGGAACCGCGCATAGGCCAGCACGACGCAGGCGGAATCGCGGATCAGCCCCGGCACTTCCTCGTCGGGCACATGGCGGAAATCCCACAGCACGTCGCCGCGCGCGGCCAGGCTGCGCCGCAGCGCCCGGGCGCCGCGCCCGCCATGGCCGCTGATGCGCAGGCTCGCCTGCTCGGCGGCCAGGAACTCGGCCGGCAGCATCGCCACCAGCCGGTCGAAGCCCTTCTGCTGCTGCACCCGGCCGAAGCCCAGCACCTGCCGCGACGGCGGCGTGCCCAGCGCGGCCTCCGCCGCCGCCTCCGGCTCGTAATGGCCGAGATAGGAGGGGTGCGGCAGCACCCGGATGCGGGCGCGATCCACCGTCACCTGCGCCGCGAGGAAGGCGGCCGCATGCGCGCTATGCACCAGGATCGCCTCGGCATGGGTGGCCAGCCAGCGGCGCAGCGCCATGAAGGCGTCGACATGCGGGACCCGGTGCGGGATGCCGTTATGCACCGTCCAGACCAGCCGGCCGCCCCGCTGGCGCAGCGCTTCCAGCTGCTGCAGCACCAGCCGGGCCAGCGCCCCGGCTTCCGCGGCGGTGGTGGCCGGGCGCAGGAAGAATTCCTCCCACTGCACATGCAGCAGCACCGGCAGCCCGGCCTCGCGATGCGCGATCGCCTGCAGCAGCTGCGGATGCGGCGTCACCGGATCGTCGGCTTCGGCCGGCGCCGCCTGCTCGACGAAGAGCGGCGTGTAGTCCGGGGCCAGCGGGGTCATGAGGAGCTTCGCGTAGATGCTGTTGCTCGAGACCGGGCAGTGGAAGACGAACAAGGCGCATCCTCGCGATCAGGCCTGTTCCCGGATAGAGATCCCCGCCCGGCCCCACAACCCCCGCGGGATGTTGTTACGCGACCGTGTACCATCGCGGGTGGATCAGCGCCGCTGCCTGTGCTTTGGGCGCGCGCGCCGGGGCTCTGCCCGGTTTCGTGCCATCGCCGCGCCGGGCCGGCTCGATGCCCTGCCTTGCCGGCTCCCGCCCGGCGCGGTTTTGCGGGAAGCTGCGCGGATGTCCGATACGCCTCCCGCTCCGCCAGGACAGATCCGCCCGCCGCTCTGGCTCCTGGTGATGATCACCACCTCCGGCACGGTGGGCATCCATATCTTCGTCCCCGCCCTGCCGCAGGCCGCGGCCGAGTTCGGCGTCTCCACCGGCGCCATGCAGCTGACCATCAGCCTCTATGTGCTGGGCCTCGCCCTCGGGCAGCTCGGCTATGGGCCGATCTCCGATGCGCTGGGGCGCAAGCCGGTGCTGCTGGCCGGGCTCGCGCTCTACGCCGCGGCCGGGCTGGCGGCGGCGCTGGCCCCGGATGTGCGCTTCCTGATCGGCGCGCGGCTGCTGCAGGCGCTGGGCGGTTGCGCCGGCCTGGCGCTGGGGCGTGCCATGGTGCGCGACACTTCCGGCCCCAAGGAGGCCGCCTCCCGCCTGGCCATGCTCAACCTGGCCGTCTCCATCGGCCCCGGCATCGCGCCGTTCCTCGGCTCGCTGCTGGCCGAGACGCTGGGCTGGCGGGCGGTCTTCGCCACCCTCGCCGCCGTCGGCGCCCTGACCACTGGCCTGGCGCTGTGGCGCCTGCCGGAGACCGGCCGCCGCGCCGAGGGCCGCGGCCTGGCGGCGCTGGCCCGCGACTACCGGCAGCTGGTCACCATGCCGGCCTTCCTCGGCTATGCCATCGGCGGCGGCTGCGCCACCACCAGCTGGTATGCCTATCTGGCGGCGCTGCCCTTCATCATGGTGCAGCAGCTCGGCCGGCCGGTGCATGAGATCAGCCTGGTCTATGTGCTGCTGGTCGCCGGCACCGCGCTGGGCAACATCCTGGCCAACCGGCTGGTGGCGCGGATCGGCATCGCCCGGCTGCTGCGGCTGGGCAGCGGCGGCGGCTGCCTGGGCGCGCTGCTGTTCTTCGGCGCGGTGCTGGCCGGGCAGCTCAACCTGGTCACCGCCGTGCTCGGGCCGCTGATCTTCGCCATCGGCGTCGGCCTGGCCAGCCCGCTGGCGCTGACCCGGGCGGTCGGGCTCAATCCGCGGGTGATCGGCTCGGCGGCGGGGCTCTATGGCTTCAGCCAGATGGCGGTCGGCGCGCTCTGCACGGCGCTGGCCGGGCTCGGCAGCAACCCGGCGGTGGCCGCCGCCGTGGTGCTGGCGGGGGCGGCGCTGCTCGGCCAGGTCGCCTTCGCCGTGGCCCTTGCCAGCGAGCGCCGCTGATCCCCCCTTGCGCGGCCCGGCGATCCGCGCCCTGCTGGCCCTCCAAGGGAAGCAGGAACGGACAGGACCATGGACCTGGGATTGAACGGCAAGCGGGCGCTGGTCACCGGCGCCTCCCGCGGCATCGGCCGCGCCACCGCGGGCGTGCTGGCCGCCGAGGGCTGCGACCTGCTGCTGGTCGCGCGTGACGCGGCGAAGCTGCAGGCGGCCGCCGAGGAGCTCCGCGCCCGCCACCAGGTGTCGGTGGATGTGCTGGCCGTCGACCTGTCGCAGCAGGCGGAAGTCGAGCGGCTGGCGCAGGCGGCCGGCCGGGTGGATATCCTGGTCAACAATGCCGGCGCCATTCCGCCCGGCGACCTGCTGGCGGTGGACGACGCCACCTGGCGCGCCGCCTGGGACCTGAAGGTCTTCGGCTTCATCAGCCTGACCCGCGCGCTCTATCCGGCGATGAAGGCGCAGGGCGGCGGCGTCATCGTCAATGTCATCGGCGCGGCGGGCGAGAAATTCCCGCCCGGCTATATCGCCGGCGCCACCGGCAATGCCGCGCTGATGGCCTTCACCAAGGCCCTGGGCAAGGCGGCGCCGAAGGACGGGCTGCGCGTCGTCGCCATCAGCCCGGGCCCGGTCGCCACCGAGCGGCATGAGATGCTGGCCCGCCATGCCGCCGCCCAGAAGGGCGATGAAAGCCGCTGGCGCGACCAGTATGCGGCCATGCCGTTCCAGCGCGCCGCCAAGCCGGAAGAGATCGGCCAGGCCGTCGCCTTCCTGGCCAGCCCCTGCTCCGGCTACACCTCGGCCAGCATCCTGACCATCGATGGCGGCGCCGGCTAGGGCATGTCGCCGCCCGCGTCGATCGCCTCGCCGATCGCGTAGAAATGGCCGCCGGCGACGTAGTGCAGGCTGCGCAGCGCCGGGTCGGCGGCCTCGAAGCGCCAATGGCCCTCGGCGAAGACGCGGGCATCGGCCCAGGCGCCGGTGACCTCGCCGATGAACAGGTCGTAGGCGTCCTGGATATGCGGCTCCGGCAGCAGGCGGCAGGCGAGCCAGGCCGAGCAGCCCTCGACCAGCGGTACCGGGTGGCCCTCGGCCTCGAACAGGGTGACGCCGGCCTGCGCCAGCTTGTCGGGCAGGGTCGCCAGGCTGGTGGTGCCCACTGCCCGGGTCAGCCGGGTCTGCGCCACCACCGGCACCTGGATGGCGAAGACGCCGCTGGCCTCGACCAGCCCGCGCGTCGCCGTCATCCGGTCCAGCACCACGGTCAGCTTCGGCGGCGAGAAGTCCAGCGCGCAGCACCAGGCCGCCGCCATGACATCGGTCACGCCCGCATGCCGGGCCGAGACCAGCACGGTCGGGCCATGGTTCAGCAGGCGATAGGCCTTCTCCAGCGGCACGGGACGGATCGGCTCGTTCATCGCAGCTCCTGACGCGGCGGTGGCCGCAGGACTCCGGGGGGATAGGCGGGGCAGCAGATTCGGCGCAATCTGCGAGGCCTTTTCCGCCTGCCAGGAGCCTGCCGCCTATGCCCGATTTCGACCTCGTCATCCGCAACGGCCGGGTGGCGACCGCCAGCGAGACCTTTCTGTCCGACATCGGCATCCGGGATGGCATGGTCGTGGCCCTGGCGCGCAACCTGCCCGCCGGCGCGCGCGAGATCGACGCCACCGGCAAGCTGGTGCTGCCCGGCGGCGTCGACACGCATTGCCATGTCGACGAGCCGCGCGCGCCGCCGACGGCCAGCGCCGACAGCTTCGCCAGCGGCAGCGCCTCGGCGGCGGCGGGCGGCACCACCAGCCTGATCTGCTTCGCCAAGCAGGGGCCCAGCATCTCGGCGACCGACGCGGTGGCGGCGCATCACGAGCGCGCCCGCCGCGCCCGCATCGACTATTCGTTCCATATCACCCTGACGGACCCGACGCCCGAGGTGTTGGAGCAGCAGCTGCCGGCGCTCGTCGAGGCTGGACACCGCAGCTTCAAGATTTTTCTGACCTATTCGGGCTCGCGCATCACCGACGGGCAGGCGCTCAAGGTCCTGGCGGCGGGGCGCAAGCTGGGCGCGCTCGTGTGCATCCACGCCGAGCATCATGAACTCATCGAGTTCTACACCGAGGCGCTGGTCGCGGCCGGGCTGACGGCGCCGAAGTACCACGCCTGGGCCAAGCCGATGATCGTCGAGCGCGAATGCGTCCACCGCGTCTGCGCCCTGGCCGAGGCGCTGGACACGCCGATTCAGGTCTTCCACGTCTCCGGCGCCGCGGCGGCCGAGGAGATCGCCCGCGCCCAGGGCCGCGGCCTCAAGGTCTGGGCCGAGACCTGCCCGCAATACCTGGTGCTGACCGAGCAGGACCTGGACCGCCCCGGCTTCGAGGGCGCCAAGTTCATCTTCAGCCCGGCCGGCCGCACCACCGCCGACCAGGAGGCGCTGTGGGAGGCGATCCGCCGCGGCACCATCTTCAACGTCACCTCCGACCATGCGCCGACCCGCTATGCCGGGCCGGACGGCAAGCTGGCCTTCGGCGCCGACGCCCCCTTCACCAAGGTGCCGAACGGCGTGCCGGGCCTGGCCGCCCGCCTGCCGATCCTGTTCAGCGAGGGCGTGGCCAAGGGCCGCATCGACCTGCAGACCTTCGTCGCCATCACCGCCACCAACCCGGCCAAGCTCTTCGGCCTGGCGCCGCGCAAGGGCACCATCGCCATCGGCGCGGATGCCGACATCGCCATCTGGGACCCGGAGCGGCAGGTGACGCTCACCAACGACCTGATGCTGCACGACAACGACCACACCCCCTATGAGGGCATGCAGGTGACCGGCTGGCCGGAGATCACCCTGGTCCGCGGCGTCCCCGTGGTCGAGCATGGCAAGGTGGTGGCCGCCGAGGGCCATGGCCAGTTCCTGGCGCGCGGGCCTTACGACTTCATCGCCCCGCGCGGCGTCTTCCCGACCCCCTTCAACCCGGTCGACCGCGTGGTCGTGGGCTGAGATCCGGCCGGGCCGCGTCTCGACAGCGCGGCCTGGCCGCCCAATATCTGGCGCCGAACCAGCACAGGAGGCCTCCCTCATGGACACCGCGACCTATCCGGTGACGCGCTCCGACGCGGAATGGCGCCAGCGCCTGACGCCCGAGCAGTATCGCATCATGCGCGCCCATGGCACCGAGCGCCCGGGCAGCTGCGCCCTGCTGCAGGAGAAGCGCTCCGGCACCTTCTCCTGCGTCGGCTGCGACACCCCGCTCTTCGCCAGCAACGGCAAGTTCGAGAGCGGCACCGGCTGGCCCAGCTTCGGCGCGCCGATCGAGGGCTCGGTCGAGACCACCACCGACCGCAGCCATGGCATGCTCCGCACCGAGGTGCATTGCGCCACCTGCGGCAGCCATATGGGCCATGTCTTCCCGGACGGCCCGCCGCCGACGTTCCAGCGCTACTGCATCAACGGCGTCGCCCTGAACTTCCAGCCCGACGCCTGATGCCCCGCGCGGCGCCCCGTGACGCCTTCCGCCGCCTGCTGGCGGCGGAGGGCTGCGTCCACCCGGCCTCGGTCTGCGACCCGCTGGCCGCCCGCATCGCCGACGCGCTCGGCTTCGAATGCGGCATCCTGGCGGGGTCCACCGCGGCGCTCGCGGTGCTGGGCTCGCCCGACCTGGTGCTGCTGACCCTGACCGAATTCGCGGAACAGGCCCGCCGCGTCACCCGCGCCGCGGACCTGCCGCTGCTGGTCGATGCCGATCACGGCTATGGCAACGCCCTGTCGGCGCAGCGGACGGTGCAGGAGCTGGAAGCCGCCGGCATCGCCGCCATGACGCTGGAGGACACGGCGCTGCCCGCGCCCTATGGCAGCACCGCGCCCCAGCTCACCTCGGTCGAGGAAGGCGCCGGCAAGCTGCGCGCGGCGCTGGCCGCCCGGCGCGACCCCGGGCTGGTGATCCTGGGCCGCACCGGGGCGCTGGCCATTTCCGGGCTGGACGACACCCTGGCCCGGGTCCGCGCCTATGCCGCCACCGGGGTCGATGGCCTGTTCTTCTCCAGCGTTTCTTCCCGTGAGGAGATCGCCGCCATCCGCGCGGTGACCGAGCTGCCGCTGGTCGTGGCGTTCAACGGCGCCGCCGTCGCCGACCGGGACTGGCTGGCGGGGCAGGGGGTGCGCATCGCCCTCCAAGGCCATCAGCCGATCATGGCCGCGACCCAGGCGGTCGAGGCCACGCTGCGGGCGCTGCGCGAGGGCACGGCGCCGGGCGACCTGCCCGGCCTGGCCCCCGCCGCCACCATGGCGCGGCTGACCCAGGCCGAGGAATACCGCCAGAAGGCCCGCGACTACCTGGGCGGCTGACTCCCCTGGCGTCTGCCCGGCCCGGACGGCACACTGCCGCCCGAAGCAGGGAGGACCGCCAGAATGGCGTTGGATGTCAGGAATTTCGGGCCCGAGGGCTGGCCTGTCGCGCGCTTCGGCATGGGCTGCGGCGGCGTCGGCGGGCTGATGGTCCGCGGCGCCCCGGCCGACCAGGACCGCGTCATCGGCCGCGCGCTGGAGGCCGGCATCACCTATTTCGACACCGCCGTGCAGTATGGCAACGGCGCCTCGGAGGAAAACCTCGGCCGGGTGCTGCGCGCGCTGAAGCCGCGCCAGGCGCTGGTCGGCACCAAGGTGCGCATCCCCTCGGCCGAGTTCGGCGACATCGCCGGCTGGATCACCCGCTCGCTGGAGGGCAGCCTGGCCCGCCTGCAGCGCGACCAGGTCGATATCTTCTATCTGCACAACGAGATCGGCCTGGCCGGGGGCGGCGAGACGCTGTCCGTCCGGCAGGTGCTGGAAGAAGTGGTTCCCGCCTTCCAGGCGCTGCAGGCCGCCGGGAAGTTCAGGCTGCCGGCGATCACCGCGCTGGGCGAGACGGCAGCGCTGCAGCAGGTGCTGGACACCGGCTTCTTCGGCGCGGCGCAGGTGGTCTACAACCTGTTGAACCCCTCGGCCGGGGCCGATGTGCCGGCCGGCTTCCCGGCGCAGAACTACGAGAAGCTGCTGCTGCGCTGCCAGGCGGCGCGGATCGGCACGGTGGGCATCCGCGTGCTGGCCGGCGGCGCGCTCAGCGGCACCACCACGCGGCATCCGGTGGCCAGCGCCGCGCCGCCGCCGCTCGGCTCCGGCCGCAGTTTTGCGGAAGACATCGCCCGCGCCGCCGATCTGGCGCCGCTGGTGACCGAGGGCTTCGCGGCCTCCCTGCCGGAGGCGGCGATCCGCTTCGCCCTGACGCCGCCCGGGCCGGACGTGCTGCTGGTCGGCACCGCCAGTCCGGAAGAATTCGACGGTGCGCTGGCCGCCATCGCCCGCGGCCCGCTGCCGCCCGAGGCGCTGGCGCTGGTGCAGAAGATCGAGGCGGCCTTCTAGCCTTCGCCCAAGGGGCGGCGCGCGGCCTGGCCGGGGTCATAGGTCACCGAGACCAGCCGCGCCTTGCCGCGCCCGTGCCGCACGAAGCCATGCGGCACGCGGCTGTCGATATAGAGGCTGTCGCCGCGCCCCAGCAGCAGCGGCGGCTGGCCCTGCAGATGCACCTCGACGCTGCCCTCGAGGACGAACAGAAATTCCTCGCCGGCATGGCTGCTCCATTCGCCGGCGGCGGGCGGGGCGGCGCTGTCGATGGTCATGACGATGGGCAGCATCGCCTTGGCCTCCAGCTGCGCGGCATGCATGGCATAGGCATAGCGCGCATGGCGGAAATCGGCGGTGTCGCCGGCGCGGGTCAGCACCTGCGCCGGGCGCGGCGCCTCGGCGGGCTGGTCGGCGATCAGCTGCTCGAAGGGGATGCCGAGGCCGACAGCGATCTTGCGCAGCGTGCCATAGACCGGCGAGACCTGCCCGTTCTCGATTTTCGACAGCGTGGAAATGGCGACGCCGCTGCGCCCGCCCAGCGCCACCAGCGTCATCCCCTGCAGGCCGCGCAGCCGCTTCAGCCGCGCGCCAAGTTCTTCACCCTTCATGCCGCCAGGCTAGCACGCGCGCCGATTTTCTTTTAGGAAAATTCTGCATTGACCGGTGCCGGGCCGCGGCCCATGCTCGGCCCGACGACGCTGCCGGCGGGGAGGCCGTGCCCGATGACCACCCGCTACGCCCCCGGCAGCATGACCGCCCAGGCCGCCCCCGTGGCGCCGGCGGAGGCCGAGGCGATCTTCGCCCGCGAATTCGGCGCCCCGGGCCAGGCGAAGCGCCTGATCGGCGAGCGCGACCAGAATTTCGCCCTGACGACCGAAGACGGCCGCGCGGTGATGCTGAAGCTGATCCACCCGGCGGAAGACCCGGCGGTCACCGATTTCCAGACCCAGGTGCTGCTGCAGGTCGAGCGCGCCGATCCCACCATCCCGGTGCAGCGGGTGATCCGCGCGACCGACGGCGCCGCCGACAAGCCGGTGGTGCTCGCCGATGGCAGCACCCGCCGCCTGCGCATGGTTTCTTTTCTTCCCGGCCGCATCCAGCGCGGCCTGCCGCCGAGCGCCCCGCGAGGGCGGGAACTGGGAGAAATCCTGGCGCGCATCCAGCTGGCCCTGGCCGATTTCGCGCATCCCGCCGACAGCCACGAGATCGCCTGGGACATCGCCTACACCGACCGCCAGCGCGTCGTGGTGCCCGAGATCGAAGATCCGCATCGCCGGGCGCTGCTGGTGGAGGGCCTCGACCGCTTCGACGCGATCCGTCCGGCGATGGCAGCGCTGCGGCGCCAGGTCGTGCACAACGACCTCAGCTACGACAATGTCGTGGTGGACGAGCAGAATCCCGACCGCGTCGCCGGCGTGCTGGATTTCGGCGATGCGACGCGCACCGCGGTGGTCAACGACCTGGCCGTCGCCTGCGCCTACAACCTGGCCGAGGCGGGCGACCCGCTGGACGGCGTGCTGCCGCTGGTCGCCGGCTTCCACGCCACCCGGCCGCTGCTGCCCGAGGAGGTGGCGCTGCTGGCCGAGCTGACCATCGCGCGCATGGTGGTGCGGGTCGGCATCACCGAATGGCGGGCGGTCCGCTTCCCCGAGAACCGCGACTATATCCTGCGCACCACGCCGATGACCTGGCGGCTGCTCGAGGTCCTGCTGCGTCAAGATCCGCAGCAGCAATGGCAAAAAATGCTGCGCGCCTGCGCGATGGAGGAGATCCGATGACCCTGATCAGTGGCGGCATGGTCAATGCCTTCGATCCCGCCGGCGCCGCCGGGCTGGATGACGACCGGCGCAGCATGGTCGAGCGCCGCGCCAGGCTGCTCGGCCCCGGCTACAAGCTGTTCTACGACGAGCCGGTGCATTTCGTGCGGGCCCAGGGCGTCTATCTCTATGACGCCCAGGGGGAAGAATATCTCGACGTCTACAACAACGTCCCCTCCGTCGGGCATTGCCATCCGCGGGTGGTGGAGGCGGTGTCGCGGCAGCTCGGCATCCTGAACACCCACACCCGCTACCTGCATGATTCCATCCTGGATTATGCCGAGCAGCTGCTGGCGACATTCCCGGCCGAGATCGGCCATGTGATGTTCACCTGCACCGGCAGCGAGGCCTCGGACCTCGCCATGCGCATCGCCCGCCACGTCACCGGCGGCAGCGGCTTCATCGTCACCGCCAATGCCTATCATGGCCACACCATCGCCGTGTCGCAGGTCTCGCCCTCGATGGGCGAGCATGTGCCGCTCGGCGTGCATACCCGCGTCGTGCCGGCGCCCGACGCCTATCGCAGCGAGGGCGATCTGGGCGCGGTCTTCGCGGCTCAGGTCGAGGCGGCGATCGCCGACATGCGCCGCCACGGCATCCGCTTCGCCGGTTTCCTGGCTGATTCGCTGTTCTCCAGCGACGGCATCCTCCCCGGGCCGGCCGGCTTCCTGAAGCCGGTGGCCGAGGTGGTGAGAAAACATGGCGGGCTCTATATCGCGGACGAGGTGCAGCCCGGCTTCGCCCGCACCGGCGACGCCATGTGGGGGTTCCAGCGGCACGGCATCACGCCCGACCTGGTGACCATGGGCAAGCCGATGGGCAATGGCATCCCCATCGGCGGCGTCGCGGCGCGGCCCGAGCTGCTCGAGGATTTCGGCCGCAACACCCGCTACTTCAACACCTTCGGCGGCAGCCCGATCTGCATTGCCGCGGCCCAGGCGGTGCTCGACGTCATCCGCGACGAGAAGCTGCAGGAAAACTCCCGCATCGTCGGCCGCGCCATGCTGGACGGCATCCAGGCGCTGGCCGAGAAGCATTCTTCCATTGGCGATGTCCGTGGCGCCGGGCTGTTCGTCGGCGTCGATTTCGTCCGCGACCGCGCGACGCGCGAGCCCGATGCCGCGCTGGGCCTCAAGGTGGTCAACCGGCTGCGCCAGAAGCGGGTGCTGATCAGCGCCTCCGGGCGCGAGGGCAACGTGCTGAAGATCCGCCCGCCGCTGCCCTTCTCGCTGGCCGACAACGACCGCTTCCTCGGCCTGCTGGCGGAGACGCTGGCCGAGCTCGCCTGAACCTCAGGAGCCTCAGCCTCAGGGGCCTCAGGGGCCTCAGCCTCAGGGCCCTCAGCCTCAGGCGCCGGCCGCCGACTGGTTCTCGAAGCTGGCCGGCACGGCGCTGAGCGGAAAGCGCAGCACGCAGCGCAGCCCGTCCGGCAGGAAGTCCAGCCGGGCGACCATGCCCGACTGGCCGGTCAGGCCGCGCTGCAGCAGCCGCATGCCGAAGCCGCGCCGGCCCGGCTCGCTGGCCACCGGCGGGCCGCCCTGCTCGACCCATCGGACCAGCTGCGCGGCGCGGCCGGGCTCGACCTGGCAGGTCACCGTGATATGGCCGCCGGGGCGTGACAGGGCGCCGTGCTTCACCGCATTGGTGGTGAGCTCGTGCAGCGCCATGGCCAGCGACAGCGCCTGGGCGGGGTTCAGGATCTCGCCGTCGCCGCAATCATGCAGGTCGAGATGGATGCCGGTGGCGGTGGCCAGCGCCGTCTGCACCACCTCGCCCAGCCGCGCGCCGTGCCAGTCGGTCTGTGTCAGCAGGTCATGCGCGCGGGCCAGCGCGATCAGCCGCGCCTGGAAGGTGGGGCCGAAGGTCGCGAGGTCCGTGGCGCTGCGCACCGTCTGCAGCGCCATGGCCTGCACCATGGCCAGGGTGTTCTTCACCCGGTGGTTCAGCTCCCGCGTCATCAGCATCTGGCGGATCTCGGCCGCGGCGCGCTCCATCGCGCCCCAGGCACGCTCGGCGGCGCCCCGGGCGAAGCCGACCTCATCGGCGCTCCATTCGCGCGGCGTCGGGTCGTGCAGGAACAGGAAGGCGACGGCGTGGCCCTCGGCGGTGACCGGCACCAGCATGAAGGCGCCCACATGGATGGCGGCATAGGCCCCGGCCTCGGCGGCGGTGCGCGGGTCGTCGGCGACGTCGTTGACGCAGATCACCGGCGCCGCCGCATCGGCCGCGCCCTCGGCCCGGTGCCAGAGATCGGCGAAGCGCCAGGCGGAGCCGTATTGCCCGGCGATATGGCCGACGCTGCCATCGGTCCAGTCGCGCTCCACCCGGCTGCCGCCATCCTGGCCGATGATGGCATAGCCGGCGCGGCTGGCGCCCAGCGCGCGGCCGATCACCTCGGCGGCGGCGACGGCGATCTGCGAGGGGTCGTGCAGCCCGCGCAGCCGGTCGCCCAGCTGCAGCAGCGCCAGCAGCCGTTCCTCGTTGCGCTGCAGCTCGCGCAGGTCGCGGGTGGCGGTGCCGTAGCCGCAGATTTGGCCGGTCGCGTCGCGCATCAGCAGCATGTTGTACCAGACCGGCAGCAGCTCGCCGGTGGCGAAGCTGCGGAACTGCATCTCGCCCTGCCAGGTGCCGTGCTCATGCACCGCCGGGATGACGACACGGCGCAGGAAGTCGTGCTGATCGGCGGGGAAGTAGTCCAGCACCGAGGTTTGCAGCGCCGCCGCCAGGTCGGGCAGCCCGACCAGCCGCAGCCCCGAGGGATTGACATAGACCGCCGAGAAATCGAGCCGGGCGATGCCGAGGAAGTCGGTGGACTGCTCGACCAGGTCGGCCAGCTGGCGGCAGGCATCCTCGTGCCCGGCGCGGGCGGTGATGTCTTCGACCATCGACAGGGCGCAGACGAAGCGGCCCTCGGCATCGCGCAGCGCCGCCATGCGGATCTCGGCGCGGAACGGGCGGTGGCCGGGGGCGGCATGGTCGCGGCGCTCCAGATAGCCATGCGTCTCGCCCTCCACCAGCGCCTGGAAGCGCGCCTCGGTGGCCGGGCGCTCGGCCGGGTCGGCGATCAGCTCCTGGAAGCGGCGGCCGAGCAGCGACGCCTCGTCGCAGCCGCAGAGCAGCTGGAAGGGCGGGCTGACCGACAGGTAGCGGCCCTCGGCATCGAGCTCCTGGATGCCCAGCGGCAGGCCCTGGCGCATCGCCCGCAGCCGGTGCGCGGCGCGGTCCAGCGCCTGCGGCAGCTGCGGCCCGGCCGCGGCATCGCGCAGCAGCTTCAGATAGCCGCTGACGGCGCCGGCGCCGTCGCGCAGCGGCAGGGTCTCGCCCATCACCTGCAGCACCTGGCCGTCGCGGGTCAGGCAGGGATGCGCGGCGGCGGCATGGCCGTCCTCCCGCGCCTCGGCGAGCTCGCCGGCGGGCTGGCCGGCGGCGCGGGCCTCGGGCGGCCAGAGCATGGCGATGTCCTGGCCCAGCACCTCGGCCGTGCTCCAGCCCAGCATCAGCCGGGCGCCGCTGTTCCAGCCGGTGACGCGGCCGGCGGCATCGGTGGCGATGACCGCCAGCGTGGTGGCGCCGTCGCGCAGCAGCCAGCCCAGCGCCGGGTCGGGACCCGTGCCGGTGCCGGCGCCGTTGCCGGCGGGCGGCGCTGCTGACAGGGCGACCTGGGCAAGTTGTGCCCGCAACTGCTCGAGCTCGGCCAGCAGGCCTCTGCGGGTCGCGGCCGCCCGCGCCTTGGCACCCATGGATCGTCGCCTCGCCCGGTTGGCGCCGGCATTGGCATCCGGCTCATCACCATAAGCGAACGATCGGCCGGGGCGGACGGGCAGAAGCGTTGCCCACACGCAATGGTGCTGACCCGGTTCCTCGCAAGGCCTTCCGGCTGGCCCAGGCGGTCAGTCCAGGGGGGGCTTAGCCCAGCGGATCGGTCCGGTGCAGGGTGACGCGCAGCCCGCCATGCGGCACCGGGGGGCCAGGCGGCAGGAAGGGCAGGCCGGTCGCCTTGGCCAGCTGCGGCTCGCTGGTCAGCAGGCCGACGCGCCAGCCGGCGAAGCGCGTCTTCAGCACCTGGCCGATGGCGCGGTACAGCGGCACCAGCGCCCGCTTGTCGCCGATGCGGCTGCCATAGGGCGGGTTGAGGATGACCAGGCCCGGCCCTTCGCCCTCGGGCGGGGCCACCTCGCTGATGGCGGCCTGGCGGAACGAGCAGAAAGCATCGACGCCGGCGCGGGCGGCATTGGCCTGGCTCATGGCGATGGCGCCGGCATCGCGGTCGCTGCCGTGGAAGCGGGCGGCGGGTTCCCTCTGGCTCTGCACCGCGCGCATCTTCGCCCAGGCCTCGGCGTCGAAATTGGCGAATTGCTCGAAGGCGAAGCTTCTCGCGCGGCCTGGGTTGAGCCGGGCGGCGATCTCGGCGGCCTCGATGACGAAGGTGCCGGAGCCGCACATCGGGTCCAGCACCGGCCCGGCCCCGTCGAAGCCGCATTGCTGCAGGAACAGCGCCGCCATGGTCTCGCGCAGCGGCGCCGCGTTGATCGCCTGCTTGTAGCCGCGCTTGTGCAGCAGCTCGCCGGAGGTGTCGAGGCTGATGGTGCAGAGGTCGTTCTCGATGCGGGCGCGGACCAGCACCGAGGCTTCCGGGGCCGCATCCGGGGCGGGAGTCGCGCCCAGCGTCTCGCGGATGGCGGTCTCGATGCGCTCGGCGGCGGCGCCGGAATGGTAGATGCGCGACGACGCGCAATCCGCCTCGACCCGGAAGGGGACATCCGGGCGCATGACGCTGGCCCAGGGCACGTGGCGGGCGCGGGCGTCGAGCTGGTGCAGCTCCCGCACCTTGAAGGCGTCGAGCCGGGCCAGCACCCGGCTGGCGCCGCGCACCCAGAGATTGGCGCGCCAGACCTCGGGCCAGCCGCCCTCGAGGACGACGCCGCCGGGGACGGCGCGCGGGCGCTTGAAGCCCTTCAGCTTCACCTCGGCGCAGAGCGTCTCCTCCAGCCCGGGCAGGGTCGCCAGAAAGATCTCGAAGGGTTTTTGCGGGGGGGTCATGGCGCCTGCGGGGAAGTCAAGCCGGACTGTCTAGCACCGCCCGGCCCGCGCAAGAAGTCGATGAAGGCGCGCAGCGGCGCCGGCACCAGGCGGCGGCCGGGATAATACAGGAAGGGGCCGGGGAAGCGCTGCCACCAATCCTCCAGCACCGGCAGCAGGGCGCCGCGGTCCAGATGCGGCCGCAGCCAGTCCTCGAACAGGAAAAGTACGCCGTTGCCGGCCAGCGCCGCGTCCACCAGCAGGTCGGTGCCGGCGCCGACGCGCACCACCAGCGGGCCGGCTACATCGACGAAGAGAACCTCGCCGTCGCGCTCGAATTCCCAGGGCGGCATGGCGCCGCTGGTGAAGCGGCCGCGCAGGCAGGCATGCGCCAGCAGGTCGCGCGGATGCTGCGGCACCCCATGGCGGGCGAGATAGGCCGGGGAGGCCACGGTGGCGAAGCGCTGCTGGCGCGGGCCGATGGGCAGCGCGATCATGTCCTGCTCCAGCCGCTCGTCATAGCGGATGCCGGCATCGCAGCGGGCGGCGACCAGGTCGACGAAGCTGTCCTCCACCTCCAGCTCGACGCGGATCTCGGGGAAGGCGGCCAGGAAAGGCGGGATGATCGCCGGCAGCACCAGCCGGGCGGCGCTGACCGGGACATTCAGCCGCAGCGTGCCGGCGGGACGGTCGCGAAAGCCGTTGACCACGTCGAGCGCGGCATCGACCTCGGCCAGCGCCGGGCCCAGGCGTTCCAGCAGGCGCTGTCCGGCCTCGGTCGGGGTGACGCTGCGGGTGGTGCGGTGCAGCAGGCGCAGGCCCATGCCTTCCTCCAGCCGGCGCAGCGCCTCGCTGAGGCCGGAGGCGCTGGCGCCGGTCAGCCGGGCGGCCTCGCGGAAGCCGCGGGCGCGGGCGACCGAGAGGAAAGCGTTCAGGTCGCCGAGGTCAGGCTTCATCGTTCGTTTTTCCGCACGGGCTGTGCGGATTGTCCCCGATTATCGTGCGGCGCGACAGGGGCCAGCTTGGGGCCAGCGACCAGAGGAACAGAACCATGTCGAAGCTCGATGCCGCCGGGATCTTCCGTCTCGGGGACCGTGAGGTCCACCGCCTGGGCTATGGCGCCATGCAGCTGGCGGGGCCGGGGGTGTTCGGCCCGCCGCGCGACCCGGATGCGGCGCGGGCCGTGCTGCGCGCCGCGGTGGAGGCGGGGGTGAACCATATCGACACCAGCGACTTCTACGGCCCCCACGTCACCAACCAGCTGATCGCCGAGGCGCTGCATCCCTATGCCGCCGACCTGGTGATCGTCACCAAGATCAGCGCCAGGCGCGGCGCCGACGGGTCCTGGCTGCCGGCGCTGTCGCCGGCGGAGCTGACCCAGGCGGTGCATGACAATCTGCGCCACCTGAAGCTGGACGTGCTGGAGGTGGTGAATTTCCGCAGCATGCTGGACGTGCATGGCCCGGCCGAAGGCTCGCTGGAGGCGCCGCTGGAGGTGCTGGCCGGGCTGCGGCAGCAGGGGCTGATCCGGCATCTGGGGCTGAGCAACGTCACCGCGCGGCAGGTGGCCGATGCCCAGAGGATGTTCCCGGTGGCCTGCGTGCAGAACCAGTACAACCTGGCGCATCGCGGCGACGACGCGCTGGTCGACAGCCTGGCGGCGCAGGGCATCCCTTACGTGCCCTTCTTCCCGCTGGGCGGCTTCAGCCCGCTGCAATCCGGCGCGCTGGACGCGGTGGCGCGGCAGCTCGGCGCCACGCCGATGCAGGTGGCGCTGGCCTGGCTGCTGCGGCGCTCGCCGAACATCCTCGCCATTCCGGGGACCTCGTCGGTGGCGCATCTGGCGGAGAACCTGGCCGCGGCCGAGCTGGTGCTGCCCGCCGGGGCGCTGGCGGCGCTCGACGGCATCGCCAGCCCCGCGGCTTAGCCCAGCCCGTGGCTTAGCCCAGCCCCGCGGCTTAGCCCAGGTTGATCCCCCGGGTCTGGATCAGCTTGCCATAGAACGAGAAGTCGCGGTGGATGAGGGTGGCGAAGTCCTCCAGGCTGATCGGGTCCAGCGCCATGTCCGGGGTGGCGCGGGACTGGACCAGCGGGCTTCTCACCGCGGCGGACAGGGCGTCGGCCAGCCGCAGCAGGATCGGCGTCGGCGTGCCGGTGGGGGCGCAGATGCCGTGCCAGTCGCGCACCACCAGCTCCGGTCGGCCGAGCTCGGCGAAGGTCGGCACCGCCGGGGCGGCGGGCAGGCGCTGCGGCGATGACAGGGCGAGGACGCGGAAGCGGCCGCTGCCCCGATGCGGCAGCAGCGTGTCGAGCGAGCCGGCATAGAGCGGGATGCGGCCGGTCATCAGGTCGGCGAGCGCCGCCTGCTCGTCGCGATAGCCGGCATTGACCAGGCGGATGCCGGTGATGCCCTGCAGCATCTCCATGACCAGGTGCGGCGTGCTGCCATTGCCGACGCTGCCGAAGGCCAGGCCCGGATTCTGGCGCAGATGCGCCATGGTGCCGGCGAAATCGCCGCCGGGCAGGTCGGCCGCGGCGGCGAAGGCGACGGGGGCGCGATAGACCAGGGTCAGCGGCGCGAAGTCCTGCAGGCGGTAGGGCAGGTTGGGGTGGAAATGCGGGTTGAGCGCCAGGGTGCTGGTGGTGACCCAGCCCAGGGCATGGCCATCGGGCGAGGCGCGGGCGGCGGCTTCGGCGCCGATCATGGTGTTGGCGCCCGGCTTGTTCTCGACGACGATCGGCTGGCCGAGGATGTCGCGCGCGGCCTCGGCCAGGGCGCGTGCCAGCCCGTCGCCGGTGCCGGGGGCGAAGGGGTAGATCAGCCTGATCGGCCGGTTGGGGAAGGCTGGTTGCGCGCGCGCGGCGGGCGCGACGAGGCTGGCGGCCAGCAGGCTGCGCCGATGGATGCGCATGGAATTTTTCCTCGCTTTTTCCGTCCTGCGATCCTGCCGCCGTTGTTTCTGAAAACAGAAAGAAAAAAGAGGGGGTTCCAGGGGAATTCATTTCACTGGCCTGGCTCAGGCTGTGTCCTGGCTTCGCGCGCGCCGTTCCCTGCGCCACCGGCGCCTGCCTCGACGGAGGCTTCTTGACGCGGCGCTGACGCGGCGCGCCCGGCTTCCGCATCGCGCCCTGATGCGGCGCGGCGCCAGGGTGGCGGCCGTGGAGGACCCGATGCCTGATCCCGAGATTTCCCTGCTCGATGCCGTGGACGCCGCCCGCGAGGACCGCGTGCTGGTGCTGGGGCGCCCCAGCCTGGCGCTGGTCTGCGCCAGCGCCCGGCGCGGCTGCCTGGCGGCCATGGGCAGCGCCGTGCCGCCGGCGCATCCCGACCCGGCCGAGGTGGTGCTGGCGCCGCGCGTCGCCGATGCGGCCGAGGCGGAGGGCATCGCCCTCGCCGCCCGGCGGGCGCTGCGCGGCGGCGCGCGGCAGGGCCGGCTGGCGATGCGGCTGATGGGCCGCGGCGCGGTGGCGCGGGCCCGGGCGGTGGCGCTGCGGCTGGCGGCGCTCGGCTTCTGCCAGGTGCGCGTGCGGCGTGCCGGCGGCCAGGTGCTGGTCATCGGCGCCTGCGCCCCCGCGGCGGGGCGGTGAGCCAGATGTTCCGCTATCACCGGCCAAGCTTCGGCGGCGTCATGCCGGCGCTGGTCACCCCCTTCCGCGCGGCGGATGGCGCGCTGGACCTCGCCGCCCTGGCCCTGCTGGCCGAGCGCGCGGCGCTGCGCGGCGCCGGCGGCGTCGTGGTCTGCGGCAGCACCGGCGAGGCCGCGGCGCTGAGCCCCGCCGAGCAGGCCCAGGCCATCGCCGGGGCGGTGGAGGGCGTGGCCGGCCGCGTGCCCGTCATCGCCGGCGTCGGCGCCCCCTGCACCGAGGCCGCCGTGAAGCTGGCGCTGCAGGCCGAGCGCTGCGGCGCCACCGCGCTGCTGGCCGCGCCGCCGCCCTATGTGCGGCCGTCGCAGGCGGGGATCGCGGCGCATCTGCGCGCCATCGCCGCCGCCTCGGGGCTGCCGGTCATTCTCTACGACGTGCCGGGGCGCAGCGCGGTGGCCTGCGAGGATGCCACCGTCGCGCGGCTGTTCGAGGAAGGCGCCATCCAGGCGCTGAAGGATGCGACGGCCGACCTGGCGCGGCCGGCCCGGCTGCGCCGGCTCTGCGGGGCGGAGCTGCTGCAATTCTGCGGCGACGATGCCAGCGTCGCCGCGCATCAGGCGATGGGCGGCGCCGGCTGCATCTCGGTCACCGCCAATCTGCTGCCCGGCCTGTGCCGCGCGTTGTTCGACGCCGGCCGCGAGGGCGAGGCCGGGCGGCTGGCCGAGCTGCGCGACACCCTGGCGCCGCTGTCGGAGGCGTTGTTCCTGGAGAGCAATCCGGTGCCGGTGAAGGCGGCGCTCGGCCTGCTCGGGCTGTGCGACGCGACGCCGCGGCTGCCGCTGCTGCGCGCGACCGCGGCCACGCAGGCGGCGCTGGCGGCGCTGCTGCCCGAGCTCGCCGCGCGCGAGGAAAGCCTGGCGCGCTGGCCGCTGCCGCGGGCCGCGCTGACCCCGGTCGCGCGGCATTGAGCGCTACAGCGCGGCGGCGATGGCCGTTGCCGCGCGCTGCAGGGCAGCGAGCTGCGGCGGCGGCCCGCCCGGCCTGTCCGGCGCGAAGGCGGTGCTCAGGGTGGCGATGCTCAGCGCGCCGAGCAACGCCCCGCCGCGCGCGAGGACCGGCACGCCGAGCCCGCCCAGGCCGATGACGAAATCATCCTGCACCAGCTCATGCCCGCGGGCGCGGATGGCGGCGGCGGCGCGCAGCAGGGCAGGGGGATCGGTCTCGCCGGCGGGGGTGCGGCGGGTCAGCGGCAGGGCCAGCGCCTGGCGCTGCGCCGGCGGATCCAGCCAGGCCAGCAGCACCCGCGGCCCGGCGCCGGCATTCAGCGTGGCATGGGCGCCGACGGCGAACCACAGCGCCTCGACATCCGGCAGCTCGACCAAAGCGCGGTCGAGGCAGAGGGCGCGGCCTTCCTCGGCCACCCACAGGAAGGCGGTGGCGCGGCATTCGGCGGCGAGCGCCCGCAGGTGGCCGGCGGCTGCCGCGCGCAGGCCTCCCCCGGTCTCGACCGCGGCTGCCATGGCCAGGATGCGGGTGGAGAGGCTGTAGCGCCCGTCCTCGACGCGCAGGAAGCCGGCCTGCAGCAGAGTGTGCAGCAGCCGCCGCGCGGTGCCCTTGTCCAGCGCCGCGGCCGCGGCAAGCTCGGTCAGCGTGCGGCGCGGCTGCTCCGGCGTGAAGGTGGCCAGCAGCGCCAGGCCGCGATCCAGCGCGCGCACCAGGGGGACCCCAGGGGGAGCTCCGGGGGGCGCCCCAGGCGGGGAAGCGTCGAGTGTCATCCAGTGACACTAAAACATCGTTCCTTGACACTTCAAGGAGAAGAAAAATAGGCTCGGCCGCATCCCGCAGGAAAGAGAACCGCGCCATGCCCGTTCCCGCCCCGATCGCCGCGCTGAAGGAAGAGATCACCACCTGGCGGCGCGACTTCCACGCCCATCCGGAAATCGGCTTCGAGGAGGTGCGCACCAGCGGCATCGTCGCCGAGAAGCTGGAAGCCTGGGGGCTGGAGGTGCATCGCGGCATCGGCCGCACCGGCGTGGTCGGCGTGCTGCGCGGCAGCCGCCCCGGCAACCGCAGCATCGGCCTGCGCGCCGACATGGACGCGCTGCCGATGCCGGAGCTGAACGACATCCCCCATCGCAGCCAGAACCCCGGCAAGATGCATGCCTGCGGCCATGACGGCCACACCGCGATGCTGCTGGGCACCGCCAAGCATCTGGCCGCCACCCGCGACTTCGCCGGCACCGTGCACTTCATCTTCCAGCCGGCCGAGGAAGGCCTGACGGGGGCGCTGGCCATGGTGGAGGACGGGCTGTTCCAGCGCTTCCCCTGCGACGCCGTCTACGGCATCCACAACCTGCCGACCCTGCCGCTGGGCACGGTGGCCGTGCGCCCCGGCACCGTGCTGGCCGCGGTGGACTATTTCGCCATCCGCCTGAAGGGCAAGAGCAGCCACGGCGCCGAGCCGCATCGCGGCCTGGACCCGCTGCCGGCGGCGACTCAGCTCTACGCCGCGCTGCAATCCCTGGTCAGCCGCCGCGTCGACCCGCATGGCACCGCGGTGATCAGCGTCGGCCAGTTCCATGCCGGCACCTCCGACATCGTCATCCCCGAGGTGGTGGAAATGCGCGGCACCATCCGCACCCTGCTGCCCGAGATGCGCGCCGAGATGGACCGGCTGTTCCACCAGGTCGTGGCCGGCACCGCCGCCGCCCATGGCGTCGAGGTGGAGCTGGACTACCGCCGCTCCTACCCGCCGACCATCAACACCCCCGACCAGGCGGCGCTGGCGGCGACCGCCGCCGCGACGGTGGTGGGCGAGGCCGCCATCAAGGGCGACTTCCCCTCGCTCACCGCCGGCGAGGATTTTTCCTACATGCTGCAGAACGCCCCCGGCGCCTTCCTGCTGATCGGCCAGGCCGCCGAGAGCGAAACCAGCCGCACCAACGTCCATAACGGGCGCTACGACTTCAATGACGACCTCTCGCCGATCGGCGTGGCGTGCTTCGAGGCGATCGTGAAGGCGGAACTGAAGTAAAGGGGTAGGTCGGGGGAATGAATTCCCCCGAACCCCCTTCTTTTTTCTGATCACCGGCCGTTCGGTGACCATCGCATCACCGGAAATGTGGCCAGGGCATCAAGGCGGGACGCCATCATACAAAAACAGCGCGACCTCGAAGGTCGCGCTGTTGATTGGCCGTGGCGAGTACTGTCTCCACGTGGACATGGCAATCTGACAGAAAAAAGAAGGGGTCCAGGGGAATTCATTCCCCTGGCCTTTAACCTGTCTTCTCTTCAGGCCACCGCTGGAATCGACGCGATCTGCAGCTCCGCCCAAACCGCGTCGAGCGCCCGGCCGAAGCGCGCGCACAGCTCGCGGGTTTCGCTTTCGCTGATGATCAGCGGCGGCGAGAAGGCGATGCGGTCGCCGATGGCGCGGATGATCAGGCCTTCCGCTTCTGCCTTCTGCTGCACCATCAGCCCGACCTTGCGCGCCGCCGGGAAGGCCTCGCGGCGCAGTTTGTCCGCCATCAGCTCGACGCCGGCGATCAGGCCGACGCCGCGCACCTCGCCCACCAGGGGATGGTCGGCGAAGGCTTTCAGCCCTTCCAGGAAGACCGGCGAGACCTGGCGGATATGGGTGACGATGTCGCGCTCCTCGTAGATCTTCAGCGTCTCGAGGGCGACGGCGCAAGCCACCGGATGGCCGCCATAGGTGTAGCCATGGCCGAGCGTGCCGTGCTTGCGGCTGCCGGCGACCAGGGCCTCGTGGATGCGGTCCGAGATCAGCAGCGCCGAGATCGGCTGGTAGCTGGCCGACAGCTGCTTGGCGCAGGACAGCATGTCGGGCTGCAGGTCGAAGGTCTCGGAGCCCCACATGCTGCCGGTTCGGCCGAAGCCGCAGATCACCTCGTCGGCGACCAGCAGGATGTCGTGCTTCTTCAGGATCGGCTGGATCGCCTCGAAATAGCCGCGCGGCGGCACCAGCGCGCCGCCGCCGCCCTGCACCGGCTCGGCGAACATCGCCGCGATGGTGTCGGCGCCCTCGCGCTCGATCAGCGCTTCCAGCTCGGCGGCCATGCGGCCAGAGAATTGTTCTTCCGTCTCGCCGGCGGTGTGGGCGCGGTAGTAGTTGGGGTTGCTGATGTGCAGGAAGCGGTCGCCATAGGGCAGGTCGAAGTCGGCCTGCATATGCGGCTGGCCGGAGAGCGAGGCGGTGGCCACCGTGTTGCCGTGATAGCCGCGGATGCGGCCGATCAGCTTCTTCTTCTGCGGGCGGCCGGTCAGGTTGTTGAAATACCAGATCAGCTTGATGGCGGCGTCGTTGCACTCGGAGCCCGAGCACTGGAACAGCACGTGGTTCAGCCCGTCGGGGGCCATGCCCACCAGCTTCTCGGCGAGCTCGGCGGAGGGCTCGTGCCCGCGGCCGTAGAAGGTGTGGTAATAGGGCAGCTTCAGCATCTGCTGGTAGGCGGCCTCGGCCAGGCGCTTCTCGCTGAAGCCGAGGCTGGAGCACCACAGGCCGGCCATGCCCTCGATATAGCGCTTGCCCTCGGTGTCGACCACATGGACGCCGTCGCCGCGCTCCATCAGCAGGGGGCCATCCTTGGCGAAGGCCTCCAGGTCGGTCTGCTGGTGGATGAAATGCGCCTGGTCGGCGGCGTGGAGGTGGTTGGCGCGCATCGCGACGGATCCCTTCCGGTTCGGCCCGTCGAGCTTGGACTCCTGCCAGGCGATGACAAGCGATTTTTGCGATGCCATGGTCGCGCCGACGCTCTGGAAGCCCTCACCATGCCGTGCCCGATGCTGCCCCGCCGTGCGCTTGGCCTGCCCGCCGCCGGGCCGCCGCTGCGCTGGCTGGTGGCCTGTCCCCCCGGCGGCGGCATCGATCTGGTGGCGCGGCACGGCGGGGCTGGCGGTGACCGACTATGCCACCGCCGGCGCCGTGCTGCGCGACGGCCTGGTGGTGCCGCTGGCGGTGTTCTCGGGCGCCCGGCTGGCAGGGTGCCGGCGGTGCCGACGCTGATCGAGGCGCTGGGCCTGCGTCTCGACGGCTGAGAAGGCGGGCCCTCGCCAGCCGCGGCGCCGGTTGCTATCCGTGGCGCGCCGCCCGAGGGGATCCCGCATGCTCGACCAGCCCACCGATGCCGCCCGCTACGCGCTGGACGGCGTCAATTTCGCCGTCCCCGGCCGCATGCTGCTGCATCCGCTGAGCCTGACCCTGGAGCCCGGGCGGGTGATCGGGCTGATCGGCCATAACGGCTCCGGCAAGTCGACCCTGCTGAAGCTGCTGGCCCGGCAGCAGCCGCCCAGCGGCGGCGCCATCGCCTTCGGCGGCCAGGCCCTGCCGCGCTGGAAGGAGCGCGCCTTCGCCCGCCAGGTGGCCTATCTGCCGCAGCAGACCGCCGCCGCCGAGGCCATGCTGGTGCGCGAGCTGGTGGCGCTCGGCCGCTATCCCTGGCATGGCGCGCTGGGCCGCTTCGGCGCCGACGACCGGCAGAAGGTCGAGGAGGCCATGGCGCTGACCGGCGTCGCGGCCCTGGCCGACCGCCAGGTGGAGACGCTGTCGGGCGGCGAGCGGCAGCGCGTCTGGCTGGCCATGCTGGTCGCCCAGGATGCCGGCTGGCTGCTGCTGGACGAGCCGATCAGCGCCCTCGACATCGCCCACCAGGTGGAGGTGCTGGCCCTGGTCCAGCGCCTCAGCCGCGAGCGCGGCGTCGGCATCGTCGTGGTGCTGCACGACGTCAACATGGCCGCCCGCTATTGCGACGAGCTGATCGCGCTGCATTCCGGCCGCCTGGTCGCCCGCGGCACGCCCGAGGAGATCATGACGCCGGCGCGGCTGCAGGAAATCTACGGCCTGCCGCTCGGGGTGATGCGCCACCCGGAGAGCGGCGCGCCCATGAGCTACGTCCAGTAGCTCGAGAACAAAAGCCGCTACGTGCAGTAGGGCGCGTCAGCCGGCGGGATCGTCGATCACGCTGACATGCGCCGCGACCACCCGCCAGCCCTGCGGCAGGCGGACCCAGCTCTGCTGCTGCCGGCCGATCTTGCCCGGCGCGGTGTCGCGGGTGAACAGCGTCGAGGCGACGGCGAAATCCTGCCCATAGGTGGTGATCAGCGTCCGCTGCAGGGTGCGCACCAGCCCGGCCGAGGGGCGCGCCGCGCGGAAGGCGGCGATTTCCGCCGCGCCATAGAGGTTCTCCGCCGCGCCGTAGCGCAGCGTCTGCGGCGTGGTGTCGAAGGCGGCGTCCAGCGCGGCCACGTCATTGGTGGTCAGCGCCCGTTCATAGGCGGCGAAGGCCGCCTCGACCTCGGCCTTCACGCTGGGGATGTCGCGTTCCATCGGGCTCACTCCACCGGCCGCGGCGCCCGCGCCACGCCATGCTGTTCCAGGTGCCGCGCGATGCGCAGGCAGATATCCTCGCGCCAGGGGGCGGCGATGACCTGCACGCCGATCGGCAGCCGCGCCGCGCCCATCTCCGGCACCGGCACCGCCACCACCGGCAGGCCGATGAAGGAGATCGGCTGGGTGAACATCCCCAGATTGGCGCGGACCGGCAGGGTTTCGCCGCCGATGGAAAACAGCTTCTGGCCGAGCAAGGGCGCCGTGGTCGGCGTCGCCGGCGCGATGATGGCATCCACCTTGTCGAACAGCCGCAGCACCTGCTGCTGGTACCAGCGCCGGAATTTCTGCGCCTTGATCAGCAGCGGGGCAGGGGTCATGCAGCCGGCGATCAGCCGGTCGCGGGTGTCGGGGTCGAACTCTTCGGCGCGGGTCCGCAGCCGGTCCAGATGCAGCGCGCCGCCCTCGGCGGTGGTGATCAGATAGGCGGCGGCGCGGGCGCGCGCGGCCTCGGGGATCTCGATCTCGGCGGTGACGCCCAGCGCATGCGCAACGGCGTCGGTGGCCAGCGCGGCCTCGGGCGACAGGCCCTGGCGGAAATAGCCGCAGGCGCGGGCGATGCGCAGCCCGCCGATGCCGCCCTCCAGCCCGGGCAGGCTCGGCTCCACCGGGCGGCGCGCGCAGGACGGGTCGGCCGGGTCCGGGCCCTGCATGGCGTCATAGCTTAGCGCCAGGTCGCGCACGGTCCGCGCCAAGGGGCCAAGATGGTCGAAGCTGTCGACGAACGGAAAGCTGCCGGCGCGCGACAACCGCCCATAGGTCGGCTTCAGCCCGAAGATGCCGCAGAGCGAGGCCGGCACCCGGATCGAGCCATTGGTGTCCGAGCCCAGCGCGATCGGCACCAGCCCGCCGGCCACCGCCGAGCCCGACCCGCCGGACGACCCGCCGCTCATCCGCCCCAGGTCATGCGGATTGCGCGACGGCCCGTCATGCGCATTCTCGCCGGTGAAGTCATAGGCGTATTCGCCCATGTTCAGCGCGCCCACCAGGATGGCGCCCTGCGCCTCCAGCCGGGCGACCAGCGTCGCATCCCGCGTCGCCGAGGCCCGGCCGCGGTTGATCGCGCTGCCCGCCAGCGTCGGCAGCCCGGCCACGTCGAACAGGTTCTTCACCGCGAAAGGCACGCCGGCCAGCGGGCCCAGCGCCTCGCCCGCGGCGCGTGCGGCGTCCAGCGCCTCGGCCCGCGCCATCGCCCGCGCCGAGACCAGCGCGGTGAAGGCGCCCAGCGCCGGGTCGCGCCGCGCGATGCGATCGAGGGTGGCCGTCAGCACCGACACCGCGGTGATCTCGCCGGACCGCACGGCGGCGGCGAGCGAGGCCGCATCCTGCCAGGGGGTCACGCGGCGAAGACCGGGGCGGGCTCGGCCTCGTCAGGCAATTCGAAGGTGTCGACCATGGCGCCGAAGCGCAGCGTCACCCGCAAGTTCGCGCGGATCGCTTCCCGCCAGTCCGGGCGTATCGAAAAGCCCAGCAAGGCTGCCTGGGCGTCGATCAAGCGGTCGAGCTCGTCGTCGGTCATCGGGAATCCCGGGAAAGCGGAAGGTCAGCAGACTGACAAGAAAAAAGGCCGGGGGAAAGAATTCCCCCGGACCCCCCTCTTTTTTCTGCCTGTTCTCAGCGCTTCAGGCGGATGTCGAGGCCCTTGTACAGCGCCACGCCGTAGATGCCGTGGGCGCGGACGCCCTCGACGCGGGGGGCGGCCACCACCCACAAAGGCTGGCGCAGCAGGGGCACCCAGACATTCGCTTCCGCGATGCGCCGCTGCAGCCCGCCGATGATGCGGGCCCGCTCGGCCGGGTCGGTCGCCTGCCGCGCGGCGGCCAGCGCCTGGTCGGTCTCCGGATCGTTCCAGTTCATCCGGTTCGGCGTCGGACGGTTCGCGCTGGGGAAGTACAGCGAGAAGGCGTCGGTCGCCGACATATACGGGTAGGCCATGACGAAGGTGTCGAACTCCTGCGTCGCCAGCTTGCCCCAGCCGACGGTCGCATCCCACAGCTGCACCCGCAGCTCGATGCCGACGCGCCGCAGATCGGCCTGCACCGCCTGCAGGATGGTGTTGTTGATGCCGCTCTGCAGCGCATAGACCAGCAGGCTGGCGCGCTGGCCGTCCTTGACACGGACGCCGTCGGCGCCGGCCGCCCAGCCGGCCTCGTCCAGCAGCTTGCGCGCCGCGGCCGGGTCGAAGCGCGGCACCAGCTTCGCCGCTTCCGCGTCGTAATCCTGGCTGCCCGGGTTGATGTAGCTGTCCGCCGGCTGCCCGGCGCCGAAGAAGGCGACCTTGGCGATCGCCTGCTTGTCGATCGCCATGTTCACCGCGCGGCGGATCACCGCGTCGCTGGCCACCGGGTGATCGACCTTGAAGCCGAGGAAGATGTCGTAGAAGTGGACCGGCTGCTGCTGCACCGTCAGGCCGGGCACCTTGCGCAGCCCTTCCAGCGCGAAATACGGGATCCACTGCGTCACGTCGCCCTGGCCCGACTGCACCGCGGCCAGCCGGGTGTTGGATTCAGGGATGACCCGCAGCATGATCCGCTCGACCTGCGGCGAGGGGTTCTGGTAGATCGGCGGACCCCAGTTGTAGCGCGGGTGGCGCGTCAGCACCATTTCCTGCCGCGGCGTCCAGGACTGCCAGCAATAGGGGCCGGTGCCGTTGAAGCCCTGCACGCCGAAATTGTCGCCCAGCTTCTCGACCGTCGCCTGGTCGACGATGCTGGCGAAATAGTTGGTCAGCTGCAGCAGCAGCTCGCTGAACGGCTCCTTCAGCCGGTAGACGACGGTGAAGTCGTCGGGCGCGGTGATGTCTTCCACCGGGCCCGCGCGCCAGCGCACCGGGCTGCGCGTCGCCGGGTCGATCCAGCGCTTGATGCTGTAGACCACGTCGCGCGCGGTGAAGGCCTTGCCGTCGCAGAAGCTGACGCCCTGGCGCAGCTTGAAGGTATAGGTGCGGCCATCCTCGCTGACCGTCCAGCTTTCGGCGAGCCCGGGGCGCACCGTCTTCTGGTCCCAGTCCAGCGTGACCAGCGTGTCGGCCAGCAGGAACAGCGCCTCGCCCGCCGCCGTCGCCGAGGTGCGCGCCGGATCGTAGCGATCCGCATCGATCTCGCGCAGCACCACCAGCGTGTCGCGCGGCGCCGCCTGCGCCATCGCCTGCGCCGCCGGCAGCACGCCGCCGATCAGCGCCGCCGCACCCGCCAGCCAGCCCACCGCGCGTCGCCGGACTGTCGTCCCTGCCGCCATCGCACCCATCATGCCCCAGCCCCCTTTGTTTCATGGCGGGGGGGCTTGCAAATCTTCAAGCCGGGCAGCGGCCTTCCGCGAAGCGGAAGATCACCGCGCCGATGCCGCCCGCGCTGACTGAAATGTCAGCAGAAGGATCAAGGGCCGTCAATGCATCCTGGCATGGTATGGCGTGGCGCGGTGACTTAGCGCGCGGCGCGGCGGCGGCCGGCCAGCGCGGTCAGCCCGGCCGGCGCCGCATCGCCCTCGAAGCGCATCTCGGCCAGCAGGAATCCGGTCGCGGCGTTGATCTCGCCTTCCAGCTCCCGCGCCGCCGCCTCGCCATCGCCGCGCCGCAGCGCCGCCAGGATCGGGCCGTGCCGATGCGCGGCCTCGGCCGGGCGGCCCATCAGCACCCAGCGCGCCTCCCAGAACAGCGGGCCGCGCCGCAGCCACAGCGCCTCGATCATGCTCAGCAGCGTCGGCGCCTCGGCAGCCCGGTACAGCGCGAAAAGGAAGTCGCGGTCGACGCGCAGGAAGAATTCCGGCTGGCCGCTGGCGCGCGCCGCCGCATGCTCGTCCAGCAGCCCCTGCAGCCGGTCGAGCTCCGCTTCACGCAGGCGGGGCGCCGCCAGCCGGATCGCCAGCGGCTCCAGCGCGGCGCGGATCGCCGCCATTTCCCGAAAAGCCTCGCGCGTCAGCCGCGGCACGATGGCGGTGCCCGACGGCATGACGTCCACCGCCTGCTCGGCGGCCAGCCGCCGCAGCGCGGTGCGCGCCGGCATCGGGCTGGTGCCCAGCGCCTCGGCGATGCGGCGGATCGACAGCTTGTCGCCGGGGGCGAAAACGCCCTCCACCAGGGCCTGGCGCAGCCGGCGATAGGTTTGCTCATCCAGCGGCAGGCTGGCGGTGTCGGGGGTGTCGGGAATCGATGAGATAAGCATTGCCGTCATTTTGTGATCACGATACCGTCCAATTCAAGATGGCAGAACGATCGCTGCCGCCCTTCGCCCCTTCACGATCCTGGACCCGAGCGCGCGCCGATGACAGACAAATCCGTCTCCCGCCTCTCCACCCCCGGTTGCGGAGGCCGCGCATGAGCGCCGTGCTTCGTCGCAACAGCGACCTGGCCAGCGCCGTCGAGGAGGCCCGCGGCCTCTACGTCGCCGCCCGCCCGAACAGCGCCAACCTGCACCAGCAGGCGCTGGCCGTCATGCCCGGCGGCAACACCCGCTCGGTCCTGGCCTATGGGCCGTTCCCGACGGCGATGACCCGCGGCGAGGATTGCCGCCTCTGGGATCTCGACGGGCGCGAATACCTCGACCTCTGCGGCGAATACACCGCCGGCCTCTTCGGCCATTCCGAGCCGCGCATCCATGACGCGCTGCATGCGGTGCTGAAGCGCGGCACCAACCTGGCCGCGGTGGGCGAGGGGGAGGTCAAGCTGGCGCAGCTGCTTTGCGGCCGCTTCCCCTCGCTGCAGAAGGTGCGCTTCACCAACAGCGGCACCGAGGCCAATCTGATGGCCCAGACCGCTGCCCGCGCCTTCACCAACCGCCGCACCTGCATGGTCTTCCGCGGCGGCTACCATGGCGGCGTGCTGACCTTCCCGCTTTCGGGGCCGAGCGCCGCCACCCTGCCGCTGCCCTTCGTCATGGCGAATTACAACGATGCCGCGGACGCCACCAAGGTCGCCCGCGACAACGCTGCCGACCTCGCCGCCATCATCATCGAGCCGATGCTGGGCGGCGGCGGCTGCATCCCGGCGCGGCCCGACTTCCTGCAGACGCTGCGCGACCTGGCGGACGAGACCGGCGCCCTGCTGGTCTTCGACGAGGTCATGACCTCGCGCATGTCCGGCGGCGGCGTGCAGCAGCGCCTGGGCATCACGCCCGACCTGACCGCATTGGGAAAATACATCGCCGGCGGCATGAGCTTCGGCGCCTTCGGCGGCCGCGACGACGTCATGGCGCTGTTCGACGCCAAGCTGCCGCATGCCGGCACCTTCAACAACAATGTCCTGTCGATGGCCGCCGGCAAGGTCGCCATGGGCGAGATCTTCACGCCCGAGGCCGCCGAGAAGCTGTTCGACCGCGGCGAAAGCCTGCGCGCCCGGCTGAACGCGCTGGGCGAAGGCCTGCCCTTCGGCTTCACCGGCATGGGCTCGATGATGACGGTCCATTTCCGCGACCCTCTGCCCGAGGCGCCCTACGCCGCCTCTGGCGAGGAAGAGGCACTGAGAGAACTGTTCTTCCTCGACATGATGGCCGGCGGCATCTACCTCGCCCGCCGCGGCATGGTCGCCCTCAGCCTGCCGGTCGCGGACAGCGACTTTGATCGCTTCGTCGCCGCAGTCGGCGAGTTCGTCGAGGCGCGGCGCGAGCTGCTTCAGCAAAAATAATAAGAAAGACGGGGGGAAGTATCCCCCCGAATCCCCCCTCTATTTCTGCGCACACGGCTTCTCTTCCTGGAGACTGCTGATGCTTCGACGCACCTTGCTCACCGGCATCGCCGCCGCCAGCCTGGCACGGCCTTCCTTCGCCCGCAGCGGCGACCCCCGCCTGCTGCGCTTCATCCCCCAGGCCAACCTGACCTCGCTGGACCCGATCTGGACCACCGCCGCGGTCACCCTGAACCACGCCTACTATATCTTCGACACCCTCTACGGCCAGGACGACGCGCTGCAGGTCCGCCCGCAGATGGCCGAAGGCCACACCGTCTCCGATGACGGGCTGACCTGGCAGATCCGCCTGCGCGACGGCCTGCGCTGGCACGACGGCGAGCCGGTCCTGGCCCGCGACTGCGCCGCCAGCCTCGACCGCTGGTCGAAGCGCGACACCTTCGGCCAGTCCCTCGCCCGCATCGTCGTCGAATGGGGCACCGCCGACGACCGCACCATCCGCATCAAGCTCAGCAAGCCCTTCCCGCTGATGCTGGAGGCGCTGGGCAAGTCCTCGGCCATCCCGCCCTTCATGATGCCCGAGCGGCTGGCCAAGACCGACGCCTTCCGCCAGGTGACGGAAATGGTCGGCAGCGGCCCCTACCGCTTCCTGGCCAATGAATACGTCTCCGGCAGCCGCGTCGCCTACCAGAAGTTCGACGGCTATGTCCCGCGCCAGGAACCGGCGCAGCGCACCGCCGGCGGCAAGGTGGCCCACTTCCAGCGCGTCGAATGGCACATCATCCCCGATGCCGCGACCGCCGCCAGCGCGCTGCAGACCGGCGAGGCCGACTGGTGGGACCAGGTGCATCCCGACCTGGTGCCGCTGCTGGCCCGCAACCGCGACGTCAAGGTCGAGGTCAACGACCCCGCCGGCTATATCGGCACGCTGCGCTTCAACTGCCTGCACGCGCCCTTCGACAAGCCGGCGGTGCGCCGCGCCATCCTCTCGGCCGCCAGCCAGGAAGACTGGATGCGCGCCGTCACCGGCAACGACCCCAAGCTGTTCCGCAACTGCAACTCGATGTTCCCCTGCGGCACCCCCTATGGCACCGAGGCCGGGGCGGAAGCGCTGAAGGCCCCGCGCGACCTGGCCCGCACGAAGAAGCTGCTGGCGGACGGTGGCTACAATGGCGAGAAGGTGGTGATCCTCAGCCCCACCGACCTGCCCAGCATGGCGCCCTGGGGCCCGGTGACCGCCGATCTCTTCACCCGGTTGGGGATGAATGTCGAGCTGGTGGAGACCGACTGGGGCTCCGTCGTGCAGCGCCGCGCCAGCCGCGCCACGGTCGCCCAGGGCGGCTGGAGCGTCTTCCACACCTGGTGGCCCTCGCTCTCGGTCTATACCCCGGCGATCAACCCGACGCTCCGCGGCCTGGGCGACAAGGGCTGGTTCGGCTGGTACCGCAACGACCGTGTCGAGGCCCTGGCCGAGGACTGGCTCGCCGCCCCCGACGAGGCCGGCCGCGCCAGCATCGCCGAAGCCATCCAGCGCGAATCCTTCGAGCAGGCCCCCGTCATCCCGATGGGCCAGTTCTTCATGCGCACCGCCTATCGCACCGATCTCAGCGGCTTCCTGCAAGGATCGGCGCCGTATCCCTGGAACGTGCGGCGCGGCTGACGCGCCCGACAACCGGAGCAAACACCACGATGCCGAGACTGTCCCGCGACCAGATGCGCGGCAAGGCGCAGACCGTGCTGGGCCTGATCGAGCCCGCCGAGCTGGGCTCGACCCTGATGCACGAGCATCTGATCTGGAACATCACGCCCCCCAGCCTGCGCAGCGACCCGCCGCCGACCGAGGACCTGGACCTGTACCGCTGGTGGGACCTGCAGACCTCGACGCTGAAGGAGTTCCGCAACACCACGCAGCTCGATGTCGGCGTCGCCACCCGCGCCGCGGCGGAGGTGGTGCAGCATGGCGGCCGCACCATCGTCGAGCTGACCATCGGCGGGCTGATGCCCGACCCCGCGGGCCTGGCGAAGGCGTCCCGCGACAGCGGCGCCCAGATCGTCATGGGCTGCGGCCACTACGTGCACGACTACCAGGACCCCGCCAACGAGCATCGCAGCGTCGAGGTGCTGGCGCAGGAAATGGTGGACCAGGTGCAGCTCGGCGCCTGGGGCACCGATGTGCGCGCAGGCCTGCTCGGCGAGATCGGCTGCCAATGGCCCTGGACCGACCTCGAGAAGAAGATGCTGCACGCCGCCTGCCTGGCGCAGCAGGAGACCGGCGCGGCGCTGACCATCCACCCCGCCCGGCACGAGGACCACCCCTGGATGCTGGTGGAGTTCCTGCGCGAGCATGGCGCGGACCTGTCGCGCACCATCATCGACCACATCGACCGCACCATCTTCGACGATGATCGGCTGTTCCGCCTGGCGGATGCCGGCGTCATCCTGGAATGGGACCTGTTCGGCCAGGAGAGCTGCTACTACGCGCCCAACATCGACATCGACATGCCCAATGACGGCGGCCGCCTGCGCGACATCCGCAAGGTGATCGACCGCGGCCATGGCGACCAGGTGGTGATCAGCCACGACATCTGCCACGTGGTGCAGATGAGCGAGTGGGGCGGACACGGCTATGCCCATATCTACAAGAAGGTCATCCCCCTGATGCGCCGCCGCGGCTACACCGAGGCGGAGATCGAGGCGATCATGGTGGGCACTCCGCGCCGGTTGCTGACGTTCATCTGAGGGAGAAGACAGAGGAAAGGCCAGGGGAATGAATTCCCCTGGACCCCTTCTTTTTTCTTTCGGACTGCCGTCTCCACGTGGAGACGGTACGTGAAACGGCCAGTTGGCAGCGCGACCTTTGAAGTCGCGCTGTTTTCATATCATGGCGTCCCGCCGTCATGCCCGGGTGGCGGTGCAGGTGAGGCGTAGGTCCTCGAACGGCCGGTGATCAGAAAAAAGATGGGGGTCTGGGGGAATTCATTCCCCCAGCCTTCTCGATGCTTTTCTTCCCAATTCTTCTGTAATCCACGCCAGGAACGCCAGGCCCGCCGCTGACTCCGCGCGATCCGACAGCGGAACCGCTGCCAGCCCGTCCGGAAACGCCGCAAATCCACAGGGCGCGATCAGCCGGCCTTGGGCGATCTCCTCCGACACCAGGCGTTGCTCCATCAGCGCCACGCCCAGCCCGGCCAGCGCCGCTTCCAGGCACAGGTGGCTGTGCGGGAAGCGCAGCTCCTGGCCGGCCTCCACGGCGATGCCGCTGGCTTCCTGCCAGGCGTCCCAGGCGCGGCTGGTGAATTCATGGGCGATGCGCGTCGCCACCCGCAAGGGCGGGCCGGGATCCACGGCGTGGCCCGGCAGGCAGACCGGGCCGAAGGCGGCAGGTCCCAGCGGGATGGCGCGCGCCTGGTCGGCTGGCGGGTAGGAGCTGCGGTCCCAGGCGATCACCAGGTCGGCGCCTTCGTGGCGCAGCTCGCGCGCCGAGGTCATCGACAGGCGCAGCCGCAGCCCGGGATGGGCGCGGTAGAAGCCGGGCAGGTGGGGCACCAGCCAGCGCATGGCGAAGGTGGCGCTGCAGGCGACATGGATCGCGGGGCCGCGGGCCTCGTCCAGCAGCTGCTGCCAGCCCTGCTCCAGCGTGTCGAGCCCGGCGGCCACCTGGCGGCGCAGCGCCTCGCCGCGCGGGTTGAGGCGCAGGCCGGTGCCGGCCTTGTCGAAGAGGGCGACGCCGGCCTCCTCCTGCAGCAGGCGCAGCTGGCGGCTGACGGCGCCATGGGTGCGGCCGAGCTCGGCGGCGGCGCGGGTGACCGATTGCAGCCGGGCGGCGGCCTCGAAGGCGCGCAGCGCGCTGAGCGGGGGCAGGCGGCGCGGCATCCGTGAGTTTTCCTGACGAAGCGAGGCGCCGAAGTCATTAGGCGAGGCCGCCGCCCCGGTCTAGAGAGGCCGCGCCAGGGTCAGGGAAACAGGAAGATGATCATTCGCGACATCGCCGGGTTGGAGGCGATCTATGGGTCGTTGGACAAGATCGGCGAGGCCTCGACCGCCAAGGTGGCCGACCATGTGACGCCGGAATACCGCCGCTTCCTCGAGGCCGCGCCCTTCCTGGCGCTGGCGACGGTGGGGCCGGAGGGGATGGACTGCTCGCCGCGCGGCGATCGCGGCCAGGCCGTCTGGGTCGTTGATCCGAAGACGCTGATGCTGCCCGACCGCCGCGGCAACAACCGCATCGACAGCCTGCGCAACGTGGTGCGCGACCCGCGGGTGGCGCTGATGTTCCTGGTGCCGGGCAGCGGCAACGCCATGCGGGTCAATGGCCGGGCGCATCTGGATGCTGACCCGGCGCTGTTGGCGCGCTTCGCCATGGAAGGCAAGCAGCCCCGCTGCGTCATGGTGGTTCATGTGGAAGAGATCTACTTCCAATGCGCCCGCGCCATCATCCGCGCCGGGCTGTGGCAGGCCGAGAGCCAGGTCGACCCGAAGACCCTGCCCACGCCGGGCCAGATCCTGGCGCGGATGAGCGAGGGCCGGGTCGGCGGCGACAGCTATGACCGCGAATGGCCGGAGCGGGCGCGCACCAGCATGTGGTAGGTCACGCGAAGCCGTAGGGGCCGGGGAAGACGCCCAGCGGCACGTGGTGGGTCAGCATCGTCGCGCCGTCCCAATGGTGCAGCAGGAAGCCGGGCGGCTCCAGGAAGGAGGCGGCCTCGGCCTCCGGATAGGGGCGCAGCGCGATGGTGGTGGCCAGGCTCGGCGCGGTGCAGAGCAGGGTGCCGGCGAAGCGCTGCAGGATGGTGCGGTGGACATGGCCGCACAGGATTCTTTCGACGGCCGGGAAGTCCTGGATCACCGCGGCCAAGGCATCGGCGTCGCGGCAGTTGTAGGCGTCGAGGTAAGGGATCCCGGTGTCGATCGGCGGCTGGTGCAGCATGACGACCGTCGGCCGGCCGGGCTCCGCCGCCAGGGTCGCGCGCAGCCAGGCGAGGGACGCGGCATCGACCTCGCCATGGTGCTTGTCGGGCACGGTGACGTCGAGCGCGATCACCCGCACCGCGCCATGCTGCCCGGCGACATAATGCAGCGGGCCCTCGGCCGGCATCCCGGCGAAGGCCTGCCGGAACGGCTCGCGCAGGTCGTGGTTGCCGGGGATCGCCCGGCAGGGCATCGCCAGCCGGCCCAGCAGCCGGCGCGCCAGGGCATATTCCGCGTCGCTGCCGGTCTCGGCCACATCGCCGGTCAGCAGCACCAGGTCAGGCCGGGGCCGCAGCCGGTTGATCTGCTCCACCGCCATGTTCAGCGCCGCCGCAGGGTCCAGCACGCCCTTGTAGAAGACGCCTTCGGGGCGGAGATGCGGGTCGGAGATCTGGGCAATCCACATGCGGGCTTCCTCGGCCGAAAGCGCGGGCCGATCCGGCGCCTGCCGCGTTACCCTGGCCTGTGCTGAGCAAAAGGCAAGCGGCGTCGCATGGCCCTCTTCGAGAACATCCTGCTGCTGATGCTGGTGGCGATCCTGGCGCTGCAATTCTCCCGCGGCCTGGCCATCCCCTATCCGGCGGTGCTGGCGGCGGCGGGCGTGGCTGTCGCGGCACTCCCCTCGGTGCCGCTGGTGGCGATCGACCCGGCGCTGGCGCTGGCGCTGTTCATCGCCCCGGCGCTGCTCGATTCCGCCTATGACCTGCCGCCGCGCGAGCTGCGCCGGCACTGGGCGCCGCTGCTGGCGCTGGCGGTGGCGGCGGTGCTGCTCAGCGCCGGCGCGGTCGCCTGGCTGGGCATGGCCTGGGGCGGGCTGCCGGCGGTGGCCGCCCTGGCGCTGGGCGCCGTGGTCGCGCCGCCGGATGCGGCCGCCGCCAGCGCCATGCTGGGCCGGCTGGCGCTGCCCCGCAGCACGGTCACCGTGCTGAAGGGCGAGAGCCTGTTCAACGACGCCGCCGCCCTGCTGCTGCTGGCAGCGGCCCTGGAGCTGGCGGCGGTGCCGGGGGAGGGGACGGCCACGCTGCTGCTGCACCTGGCGCCGGCGGTGCCGGGCGGGCTGGTCTTCGGCTGGGGCGCGGCGCGGCTCTACCTGCTGCTGGCGCACCGGCTGAAGGGCACGCTGGGCGGCATATTGTTCCAGTTCGTCGGCACCTTCGGCACCTGGATCATCGCCGAGCGGCTGCATCTGTCGGCCATCCTGGCGGTGGTGGCCTATGGCATGACCATCGCCCATACCGCCCCCTACCGCACCGGCGCGCGCGAGCGGGTGCATGCCTATTCGGTCTGGGAATCGGCGGTCTTCCTGCTGAACGTGCTGGCCTTCTTCCTGCTGGGGCTGCAGGCGCGCGACATCCTGCAGCGGCTGGACCCGGCGCCGCTGCGCGAGGCGCTGGTGCTGGCCGGCCTGGTGCTGCTGGTGGTCATCCTGGTGCGGCTGGCCTGGGTGCTGGCGTACGGCGTGCTGGCGCGGTGGCTGGCGGCGCGCGGCTGGCTGGCCGAGGCGCCGGGCTGGCGGCAGTCGCTGGTCGCCGGCTGGTGCGGCATGCGCGGGCTGGTGACGCTGGCCGCGGCGCTGGCGCTGCCCGCCGATTTCCCCGGCCGCGACCCGATCGTCATCAGCGCCCTGGCCGTGGTGCTGGGCACGCTGGTGCTGCAGGGGCTGACCCTGGTGCCGCTGGTGCGGGCGCTGGGCTTCGACGGCGATGACGGGGTGGCAGCCGAGCTGGCCCTGGCGCGCACCGCGCTGCTCGACGCCGCGCTGCGCGCCCTGCCGGCCGAGGGCGAGGCGGCCGACAGCCTGCGCGCCGAATACCGCGCGGCGCGGGCGGTGGCGGCCTCGGGCCGGAACCCGCGGGCGGTGCGCGACGTCGATGCGCTGAAGCGCGCCGGCATCGCCGCCAAGCGCGACGCCCTGGCCGGGCTGCGCCGCTCGGGCGCCATCAGCGACGATGTCTTCCACGCGCTGGAGCAGGAGCTGGACTGGGCCGAGCTGGCCGCGACGCCGGCCGACCGCCAGGCGATCCTGGAGGGCTGAGCCGGCTCAGCGCAGCCGGGCGGGGTTGCCCACGGCGGTGGCGCCGGCCGGCACGTCGCGGGTGACCACGGCGCCGGCGCCGATCAGCGCGTCGTCGCCGATCGTCACCCCCGGCAGGATCAGCGCGCCGCTGCCGATCCAGACATTGCGGCCGATGCTGACAGGGCGGCCGAGCTCCAGCATCTGCGCCCGCAGCTTCGGGTCGCGCGGATGGTCGGCGGTCAGGATCTGCACCCCCGCGCCGATCTGCGTGCCATCGCCGATGCTGACCTGCACCACGTCGAGGATGACGCAGTTGAAGTTCAGGAAGACGCCGGCGCCGAGGCGGATGTTGTAGCCATAGTCGACGAAGAAGGGCGGGCGGATGTTCACGCCCTCGCCCACCGCGCCCATGATCTCGCGCAGCAGCGCCAGGCGGTCATCGGCGCTGGCGCAGCGGGCGGCGTTGTAGCGCTCCATCCAGGCCGAGGCGCGGGCATTGTCGGCCGCGATCTCCGCCCCTTCGGCGATATAGAGCTCGCCCGCCAGCATCTTTTCCTTCTGGCTGCGGTGGTCGGTCATGGCGTCATTCCCCGGCTGCTTCGGCCTGGAGTGCTGCCAGGGCCGCGGCCGCGCCGCAAGCGCCCCGGGAATCGCATTGCCGTCAGCGTTATAACAAATATCATGCAGCCGCCTGAGCCAGGAGAGGCCGCATGATCATCGTCACCGGGGCGACCCAGGGCATCGGCCGCGCCTGCGTCGAGCAGCTTTCCGCCGCCGGCCGCCAGGTGCTGGCCACGGGCCGCGACACCGCCGCCGGCGCCGAGCTGGCGCGGCTGCCCGGCGTGCGCTTCGTCGCCGGCGATGTCGGCGATCCGGCCGATATCGAGCGCGTCGTCGCCGCGGCGATGGAGGCGGGCGAGGGCCGCCTGACCGGGCTGGTCAACAATGCCGGCATGGGCCGCCGGCAGAATTTCCTGGACGCCAGCCTGGCCGACTGGGACCAGGTCATGGCGATCAACGCCCGCAGCGTCTTCCTGTTCATCCGCCTGGCGCTGCCGGGGCTGATCGTGGGGAAGGGTTCGGTCGTCACCGTCTCCTCGGTCGCCGGGCGGCAGGGCGAAGAAGGGCTGGCGGTCTATTGCGCCTCCAAGGCGGCGCTGCTCGGCCTGACCCAGGCGCTGGCGCTGGAGCATGGCGCCGATGTCCGCTTCAACGCCGTCTGCCCGGGCCAGATCGCGACGCAGATGATGGGCCGCGTGCTGGCCGACCCGGCCCGCCGCGCGGCGCTGGAATCCCGCATCCCGGCGGCGCGGCTGGGCGAGGCCGGCGATGTCGCCGAGCTGATCTGCTGGCTGCTGTCCGATGCCTCGCGCTACGTCAATGGCGCGGTGATCACGGTGGATGGCGGCGAGACCGCGGGGCTGCGCACCCCGCGCTAGCTTTTCCGAGTGGGCCGCGCGGCGCCCGATCTGCTAGGCTGCGGCGATGCTGCCGACGTCCTTGCCCCGCCTGCCGGCCCTGCCCAAGCCGGTCTTGCCCGAGCCGGTCTCGTCTGAACCGGTCTCGTCTGAGCCGGTCTTGTCCGGGCCGGTCCCGTCCGGGCCGGCGCTGGCCGCGCCGCATCTGGCCGGCGGCGCCGTCGTGGCGCAGCGCGCGCCGCTGCGCATCGGCTATACCCCGCTCGGCCTGCACCGCCACCTGCCCTGCCTGCTGCGCCGGCTGCGCCAGGTCGAGCCCGGGCTGCGGCCGCGCCTGGTGGAGCTGACCCCGGCGGAGACGCTGGAGGCGCTGGAGCAGGGCCGCCTCGACCTCGGCGTGGTGCCGCAGCCGGCCTGCGCCAGCCCGGCGCTGCGCCTGCTGCCGCTGCCGGCCGAGCCGCTGCTGGCCGCCCTGCCGGCCGCCGAACCGGGCCCCGTGACCCTGGCCGGGCTGGCGCGGCAGGGGCTGGTGCTGTTCCCGCCGACCCAGGCGCCGATGCTGCATGCCCGCATCCTGCAGGCCTTCGCCGCCGCGGGGGTCGCGCTGCCGCCGCCGCGCGAGGCCAAGCGCGCTTCGGCCGTGCTGGCGCTGGTGGCGGCGGGGCAGGGCGCCGCGCTGCTGCCGGCCACGGCGGCGCAGCAGCGCTGCCCGGGGGTGCGGCTGGCCCGCATCGCCGATGGCGCCGGCCTGCCGCGGATGAGCATGGCGCTGGCCCTGCCGCGCCGCCGCCTGGATGCGCCGATGCAACGGCTGCTGGCGCTGCTGCCCACGCTCTGATCCCGGCCCGGCGCGGTCGCCGGGGGTAACCTATGTTGTCCCGTGCCGGTGCGCCGCGGGCCTAGGATGGCGCCTCGGCCGTGGGCTTGCGGGCCGTGACAAGGGGCGAGGGTGGCGAAATTCGAGCTAGGCACGGCCGGGGGCGCGACGCGGGAGGTCTGGGTCTCCCAGGCGCAGTCGCTGGCCCCCGGGCTGTGGTTCGCCCAGGCGCGCATCTATGACGTGGCCACGGCGCGCACCCTGCAGGTGCTGCGCGGCGAGGCCACCTCGGCCGAGGCCGCCCGCAAGGAGGCGCTGGCTTTGGCCTGGCGCGCCGCCGGCCGCGACGGGTAGCCGGCGGGGCCGCAGCAGGCCCTGCCACGCCGGCCGCCCAAATCAGCAGAATCTGCCCGGCCTTGGCGCTGGATCGGCAGCCGCGCCAGTCCATACTGCCCGCAAGATGATCGGGAACGGGGACAACCCGTCGATCAGGGAGTGCATTGCCAGCCGCCTCGGTTGCGGAGCGCTGTGGCCAGACCTGGCCACGGCGCCAGATCGGCTTGAGCGCAGCTGGCTTGAGCGCAAGGGGGACCCGAGCATGAGCGACCATTCCAAGGACAGGCTATTGGCCGCGCCGGCGCTGCGCCGCCGCGCGCTGCTGGCGCTCGGCGCCGGGGCGGGGCTGGCCGCCGCGCCCGCCCGCGCCCAGCAGGCCGCGCCGCCGGCGCAGGGCACGCGCAAGGGTCAGGTGGTCGTCGGCCTCAGCCAGGAGCCCACGGTCTTCAATCCCCTGATGCCGGGCATCGAGGTCGACGAGACGATCTGGATGAACGTCTTCGACACGCTGTGGTACCCGATGCCGGATGGCAGCCTGGTGCCGAGCCTGGCCACCGAGGTGCCCAGCACCACCAATGGCGGCATCTCGGCCGACGGGCTGCGCTGGCGGGTGAAGCTGCGGGAGGGCGTCACCTGGCATGACGGCACCGCCTTCACCGCCGAGGACGTCAAATACACCCTCGAGCTGATCGTGGCGCCGGGCTTCAAGTCGCGCACGCGCCTCGGCCATGCGCTGGTGCGCGACATCGAGGTGGTCGGGCCGCATGAGATCGCCTGGCGCATGGAGAGCGCCTTCGCGCCCTACATGGCCTTCCTGTCCAACACCTATGTCGTGCCGAAGCACCTTCTGGCCGCGGCCGCCGACCCCAACACCGCGCCCTTCAACGGCGCCCCCGTCGGCACCGGCCCGTTCCGCTGGGACCGCCGCGTGCCCGGCGACCATATCCAGCTCGCCGCCAACGAGAAGTATTTCGGCAAGGGCCCGTTCCTCGAGCGCGCCATCCTGAAATACGTGCCCGACATGACCGCGCTCTACGCGCAGTTCCGCACCGGCCAGGTCGACGCCATCATCGGCACCGGCATCCCGGCCAATTTCGTGCCCGAGGCGGAGAAGCTGCCGGGCCGGCGCATCACCCGCACCTCCAGCGGCTCGCTCGAGGTGCTGATGCCCAATCTCGGCCAGCCGGCCCTGGCCGACAAGGCGGTGCGCCAGGCGCTCTATGCCGGCATCAACAAGAAGGGCATCATCGACGTCATCTTCTACGGGCTGCACAAGCCGACCGAGAGCTTCGCGCCGCAGGAGAGCTGGGTCTACAACGCCGACCTGCCGGCGCATCGCTTCGACCTGGCCGCCGCCAACGCCATCCTCGACAAGGCCGGCTGGGCGCGCGGGGCGAACGGGATGCGGGCCAAGGACGGCGTGCCGCTGGCCTTCGACATCTCGACCACCACCGGCAACGCGCTGCGCGAGCAGAGCCAGCAGCTGCTGCTGCAGGACTGGTCGAAGATGGGCGTCGCCGCCAAGGTCAACAACATGCCGGCGGCGGTGATCTGGGGCGAGTTCTATGTCCGCTCCAAGTTCCAGACCCTGCTGGTCGGCACCGGCTTCCGCAGCGGCATCGACCCCGATCCCTCGAACCGCTTCGCCAGCAACGCCATCCCGGTGAAGGGCGGCTCGGGCGGCAACTACATGCAGTGGGAGAATGCCGAGGCCGACCGCATCATGGTCGAGGCCCAGGCGACCTTCGACACCGCGCGGCGCAAGGCGCTGTATCTGCGCCTGCAGGAGATCGTGCGCGAGGAGCTGCCGATCCTGCCGGTCTATCAATACGTCACCGCCGAGGGCACCAAGTCCAACCTGATGGGCTACGCCCCCAACATCAACGCCCGGCAGAACACCTGGAACATGCGCGAGTGGTACTGGGCGTGACCCTTCTGTCCGTTGCCCGCCTCCGGAAGGGGGCGGGCGCATGAGCGGCTACGTGGTGCGGCGCCTGGGGCAATCCCTGGTGCTGCTGCTGATGGTCTCGATGATCGGCTTCGCCATCCTGCACCTGGCGCCGGGCGGCCCGCTGTCGCAATTCGCCGCCGGCGGCGACATGACCCAGGAAGACCTGGACCGCATCGCCGTGCAGCTCGGCCTCGACCGGCCGCTGCCGCTGCAATATGTCGAATGGCTGTGGCGCATGCTGCAGGGCGACTGGGGCCGCTCCTATCGCGACCAGCAGCCGGTGCTGCATATCATCGGCTCGCATATCGGCGCGACGCTGGAGCTGATGCTGACCTCCACCCTGGTCGCCATGATGATCGGCGCCTGGGTCGGCATCCTGGGCGCCATCCGCCGCTACTCGATCTTCGATTCCCTGGCGACGATCGGCGCCATGGTGGCGCTGTCGATCCCGACCTTCTGGTTCGGCCTGGTGGTCATCTATGTCTTCTCGGTCGGGCTGGAATGGCTGCCGGCGGGCAACCGCTACACCATCGGCGATGAATCGCTGCTCGACCGGCTGCACCACCTGATCGGCCCCTGCATGGTGCTGGCGCTCGTCAGCACCGCGGTCTGGAGCCGCTACATGCGCTCCTCCATGCTCGACGTCATCAACCAGGACTATATCCGAACCGCGCGCTCCAAAGGCCTGCCGGAGCGGCGCATCCTGCTGAACCACGCGGTGCGCAACGCGCTGCTGCCGATGATCACCATCACCGGCCTGCACCTGCCGGCGCTGCTGTCGGGCGCGCTGGTCACCGAGACGGTCTTCACCTGGCCGGGCATGGGCCGCCTGTTCCTCGACAGCATCAGCTACCGCGACTATCCGGTGGTGATGGGCATCCTGGTCTTCACCTCGGTGATGGTGCTGGCCGGCAGCCTGATCGCCGATCTCCTCTACAGTATCGCCGATCCGCGCATGGGGGCGCCGGGCTGATGAGCACCACCGCCTCCACCCCGCCTGCCGGGGCCGCCGCCCAGGTGATCCGGCCGCGCGGCCCGGGCGCCTTCCGCCGCTTCAGCCGCCACCGTCTGGCCGCCCTCAGCCTGGTGCTGATCCTGTCGCTGACGCTGGCCTGCATCATCGTCCCCCCGCTGCTGCCCTTCTCGGACACCGAGATCGACATCATGCAGCGCTTCGCCAGCCCCTTCACCGGGCCGCATCTGCTGGGCACCGATCCGCTCGGCCGCGACACCCTGGCGCGGCTGCTGATGGCCGGCCGCATCTCTCTCTCGGTCGGCTTTTCCGCCATGGCCATCAGCATGGTGATCGGCATCGCCGTCGGCCTCTATGCCGGCTTCTATGGCGGGCGGATCGGCGCCATCCTGATGCGCTTCGTCGACGCCATGCTCTGCTTCCCCTCGATCTTCCTGCTGCTGGCCATCTCGGCCTTCCTGCAGCCCTCGGTCGGGTCGATCATCATGCTGATCGCCGCGACCTCCTGGATGGAGGTGGCCCGCCTGGTCGAGGCGCAGATCCGCGCGCTGCGCGCCCGCGACTTCGCCGTCGCCGCGCGGGCCATCGGCGCCAGCGACCGAAGGGTGATGTTCCGCGAGCTGCTGCCCAATGCCGTGGCGCCGATCGTCGTCGCCGCCACGCTGAACGTGGCGCATGCCATCCTGGCGGAAAGCTACATCAGCTTCCTGGGCTATGGCATCCAGCCGCCGACGCCGAGCTGGGGCAACATGCTGGAGAATGCGCAGAGCTACCTGACCAGCGCGCCCTGGCTGGCGATCATCCCGGGCGCGGCCATCACCCTCGCGGTCACCGGCTTCAACTTCATCGGCGACGGGCTGCGCGACGCGCTGGACCCGCGGCAGGAGGCGCGGTGATGGAGGCCGACACCGTCCTCGAGGTGCGCAATTTTTCTGTCAGTTTCGGGATTCTTCCCGCCGTGCGCGACGTCTCCTTCAGCCTGAAGCCGGGCGAGACCCTGGCCCTGGTCGGCGAGAGCGGCTCCGGCAAGAGCGTCACCAGCCTCGGCATCCTGAAGCTGACGCCGCCCGCCCCCTTCTGCCGCATCGAGGGCCAGGCGCTGCTGCGCACCCGGAAGGGCGATGTGGTCGATCTGGTGACGGCCTCGGCCGACGCGATGCGCGGGCTTCGCGGCCGCGAGGCTGCGATGATCTTCCAGGAGCCGATGACCTCGCTGAACCCGGTGCATCCGGTCGGCGCCCAGGTCGGCGAGGCGCTGCGCTTCCACCAGGGCCTGTCGAAACGCGCGGCGCTGGCCCAGGCGGCGGAGCTGCTCGACCTGGTCGGCATCCCGGACGCCCGGCGGCGCCTCGGCGCCTTCCCGCATGAGCTCTCGGGCGGCATGCGGCAGCGGGTGATGATCGCGCTGGCCCTTGCCTGCGAGCCGGTGCTGCTGATCGCCGACGAGCCGACCACGGCGCTCGACGTCACCATCCAGGCGCAGATCCTGGAGCTGCTGCAGCGGTTGCAGCAGCGGACGAAGATGGGCGTGCTGTTCATCACCCACAATCTCGGCGTCGTCGCCGAGATCGCCGACCGGGTGATGGTCATGTATGCTGGCCGCGTCGTCGAGCAGGCGCCGGTCCGCCGCCTGTTCCACGCGCCGCTGATGCCCTACACCCGCGGCCTGCTGCGCTCCGTCCCCCGCCCGGATTTCTCCGGCGCCGAGCAGCCGCCGCTGGAGGCCATCCCCGGCAGCGTGCCCGACCCGCTGGCGCCGCCCCCCGGCTGCAGTTTTTCTCCGAGATGCGGGCATTTCGCCCCGGGGCTCTGCGACAGCGTCTCGCCGCCGCTGTCCGTCGCCGAGCCCGACCACCTGGTCCGCTGCGCCCGCTGGGCCGATGTCGCGGGAGCCGCCTGATGTCCGATTTTCTGCTCTCGGTTCGTGACCTGAAGAAATACTTCCCGGGCCCCCGGCAGGGGATCTTCGGCAAGCACGCCACGCTGAAGGCGGTGGACGGCGTCTCCTTCGACCTGGCCCGCGGCGAGGTGCTGAGCCTGGTCGGCGAAAGCGGCTCCGGCAAGAGCACCGTCGGCCGCACCGTGTTGCGGCTCGACAAGCCCACCGGCGGCAGCATCCGCTTCGACGGGCAGGAGCTGGCGGGGCTCGACGATCGCGGGTTGCGCCCCTTCCGCCGCCGCATGCAGCTGGTCTTCCAGGACCCCTATTCCTCGCTGAACCCGAAGATGCGGGTCGAGGACATCGTCGGCGCGCCGCTGGAAATCCACGAGCCGTCCTTGTCGCGCGACGCTCGTCGCCAAAAGGTGGAAGAAATCCTGGGCCTGGTCGGGCTGCTGCCCAGCCATGCCGAGCGCTATCCGCACCAGTTCAGCGGCGGCCAGCGGCAGCGCCTGGGCATCGCCCGCGCGCTGATCACCCATCCGGAGCTGGTGGTGGCGGACGAGCCGGTCTCGGCGCTGGACGTCTCGGTGCAGGCGCAGGTGGTCACCCTGATGCTGGCGCTCCGCCGCCAACTCGGCCTGACCATCCTGTTCATCAGCCACGACCTGGCGGTGGTGGGCTATCTGTCGGACCGGGTGGCGGTGATGTATCTCGGCCGGCTGGTCGAGCTGGCGCCGACCCGCGCCCTCTTCACGTCGCCGCGCCACCCCTATACCGAGGCGCTGCTCTCGGCCATGCCGGTGCCCGACCCCGACGCGCCGCGCCGCCGCATCACGCTGGCGGGCGACATGCCCAGCCCGCTCGACCCGCCCTCGGGCTGCGCCTTCCGCAGCCGCTGCGGCTATGCCCAGCCGGCCTGCGCCGTGACCCGCCCCGAACTGCGCGAGATGGCGCCGGGCCATTTCAAGGCCTGCCTGCGCGACGATCTTGCGCTGGTCGCGCCCTCGATGGGGGCGGCGGCATGATCGGGCGGTTGACAGAAATCTGGCGTTATCCGGTGAGCTCGCTGGGCGGCGAGCGGCTGGCGCAGGCGGCGCTGCTGGAAGGCGGCCTGGCGCATGACCGCAGCCACGGGCTGTTCGACGCGCGCAGCGACGAGATCTCCTATCCCAGCAAGGGCCGCCGCTGGCGGACGGTGCCGATGGCGGCCTCGCGCTGGTCCGAGACGGCCGGGCTCGAGGTTTCCGCCGATGGCGTCACCTTCGGCCCGCCGGAGACACAGTCGAGGGCCCTGGAAGACATGCTCGGCTTCCCGCCCGCCATCCGGGAATATGCCGCCGCCGGGCCACAGCCGCGCTATCGCCGGGCGCCGATCCACCTGCTGACCAATGCCGACATGGCGCGGCTGCGGGCGCTGCTGCCGGATGCCGTGCTCGACCTGCGCCGCTTCCGCCCGAACCTGATGGTCATGCTCGACGACGTCTCGGCCGCCATGCCGCAGGATGAATGGCTCGGCCGCGAGATCCGCCTGGGCGAGGCGGTGCTGCGCGCCACCATTCCCTGCGTCCGCTGCGGCTTCACCAGCATGGAGCAGCCCGGCCTGCCGATGGATCCGCGCGTGCTGCAGCACCTGGTGCAGGATTTCGGCCGCAACTTCGGCATCTATTGCGAGGTGCTGGTGCCGGGGCAGCTGCGCGAGGGCGATGCGCTGGCGCTCGGCCCGGCGGTCGCCGAGGCCAGCGCCTAAAGCGTGATGGCCTGAGGTGGAATCACCGAAAAGCCTGAATCACGCGATCAAACGAAGAGCTCGGGTGAGGTGGCGTCGTTCTTCCGAAACCGGCTCACCCTAGCCCGGCCCCGCCATCTTCTGCACGACGAGCTGCAGCGCCGCCTTGGCCGCGGGGTCGAGGCGGCGATAGGCGCGCAGCAGCGCTTCCTCGTCGCCGGCCAGCAGGCCGAGAGTCGCCTGGTCGTCCTGCAGCAGCTCGGCCGGCGGCTCGGCATCCGGGTCCAGCCCGACCAGGTAGGCGACCGAGGTGCCGAGCGCCTCGGCCAGCCGCGCCAGCTTCGGCCCGCGCGGCATCGGCGCCTTGCCCGCCCGCATCTTCTCCAGCAGGTCCGGCGCCAGCCCGGCGTGGCGGAAGGCTTCCTCCGCGGTCAGGTCGAGCCGGTCCAGCCGGCTGTCGATGCGCGCGACCAGGGGGGAGAGGGGGATGTCCATCGCCCTGGCATAGCGCCTGGCGGCCCGCCCGTCATGGCGCCGCGTCCAGGGCGGGGCTGGCATCCTCGGCCGCCGGCGCGGCCAGGAGCCGCAGCATCTCCGGCACCGAGGCGGCGGGCTGCGGCCGGCTGAACAGGAAGCCCTGCGCCTCGTGGCAGCCCTGCTGGAACAAGGTCAGCAGCTGGTTCTCGGTCTCCACCCCTTCGGCGGTGGTGACCATGTCGAGCCCGGCGCAGAGGTCGGTCACCGCCTGGACGATGGCGTCGCTCTGCCGCGACTGGCCGAGCTCGCAGGTGAAGGAGCGGTCGATCTTCACCTTGTCGAAGGGGAAGCGCTGCAGGTAGCTCAGCGAGGAATAGCCGGTGCCGAAATCGTCCATGGCGATGCGCAGCCCCAGCGCCTTCAGCCGGTGCAGCGTCTCCAGCGTCTGCTGGCTGTCCTGCAGCATCACCGTCTCGGTGATCTCGAGCTCCAGCCGTGCCGGCGCCAGGCCGGACTGGCGCAGCGCCGCTTCCACCGCCTCGACCAGGCCGCGGCTGGCGAATTGCGCCGGCGACAGGTTCACCGCCACCCGCGGCGAGCCCGGCCAGCCGGCGGCTTCGGCGCAGGCGCGGGCCAGCACCCATTCGCCGATCGGCACGATCAGCCCGATCTCCTCGGCCAGCGGGATGAAGGCGTCGGGCGGCACCAGCCCGCGCTCCGGGTGGCGCCAGCGCAGCAGCGCCTCCAGCCCGGTGACCTGGCGCGAGGCGACATCGACGATCGGCTGGTAGAACAGCTCGAACTCGCCCAGCAGCAGGGCGCGGCGCAGCTCGATCTCCAGCGCCCGGCGCTGCTGCATGGCGGCGTCCATCGCCGGCTCGAAGAAGCGCCAGCGGCCGCGCCCGTCGGACTTTGCGCGGTACAGCGCCATGTCGGCGGCCTTCAGCAGCATGTCGGGCTCCATCCCGTCCTGCGGCGCCATGGCGACGCCGATGCTGGTGCCGACCACCACCTGGTGGCCCTGCAGCTCGAAGGGGCGGCAGATGGCCTCGACCAGCCGGCTGGCCAGGGTGATGGCATCCTGCGGCTGCTCGATGCTGCCCTGGATGACGGCGAATTCGTCGCCGCCCAGCCGCGCCAGCGTGTCGGTCTCGCGCAGCTCCTCGCGCAGCCGGGCGGCGGCGGCGCAGAGCAGCGCGTCGCCGATCGGATGGCCCAGCGTGTCGTTGACCTCCTTGAAGCGGTCGAGGTCGAGGCAGAGCACGGCGAAGCCCTGGCCGCGCCGGGCATGCGCCATGGCCTGCTCCAGCCGGTCGCGGAACAGCAGCCGGTTGGGCAGGCCGGTCAGCGCGTCGTGCTGGGCGATATGGGCGATGCGCGCCGCCGCCTCGTGCCGGGCGGTGACGTCGATCAGCACGCCCAGGCAATGCCGCGGCCGGCCGTCGCGGTGGTATTCCAGCCGGGCGCGGGCCTCTACATGGCGCAGCCCGCCATCCTCGCCACGCACCCGCCAGGCGGCGCCCGCGCCGGCGGCGCCGGCGGCCAGCGCCTCGGCCAGCCGCGCCTGCCAGGCGAGGCGGTCCTCCGGCAGCAGGGCGTCGAGCCAGGTCTCGGCCGGCACCGCGGCGAGGCCGGCGGGCAGGCCCTGCAGCCGCCGCGCCGCCTCGCCGGCCTGCACCAGGCCGCTGGCGAAGTCATGGCGGAAATGGCCGATCTCGGCCGCCTCCAGGCACAGCCGCAGCAGGGCCGCGGCCTCCCGCCCGGCGGTGATATCCTCCAGCGTGCCGACCCATTCCTGCAGCGCGCCACCGGCGTCGCGCAGCGGCACCAGCCGGATGCGCAGCCAGCGGCCCTCGGCGCCGTCGCGCCCGTCCAGCCAGGCCTCGGCGTCGAGCGGCGCCACGGCGTGGCGGGCGGCGTCCCAGGCGGCCTGCAGCGCCGCCGGGTCGGCCGGGGCCAGCGCCGCGATCCAGGGCTGCCCGGCCAGGGGTTTTGCAGGGGGCGAGCCGGCCCAGCCATGCCCCTCCAGCACCAGGCCCGCGGCGTCGGTGCGCCAGATGGCGCTGCCGGCGGCCTCGACCACGGCGCGGTGGCGGCGCTCGCTGGCCTGCAGCCCGGCATTGGCCAGCCGCATCTGCCGCGGCGAGGGCAGGGTCAGGATGCGCGGCAGCAGCCGCCACAGCGCGATGGTGGTGGCGACCGAGACCGCCGCCGTCGCCGCCTTGACCACCGCCTGCAGCCCATAGGCCGGCAGCCAGAGGGTGGCGAGCTCGATCCAGTGCCCGGCGCCGCAAAGCAGGATGAAGGCGGCGAACATCCAGAGGACCGGGGCATAGACCAGGTCCGGCCGCCGCCGCACCACCTGCAGCAGCACCAGCGGGATGGCGAAGTAGGACAGCCCGACCAGGCTGTCGCCGATGATATGGGTCCAGACCAGCCCGGGCTGCCACAGCAGGCAGAAGCCATGCGGCGTCAGGCCTTCGGGATCGACCAGCCAATCCAGCAATCGGTTCATGGCGGCTTCCCCGGCGCGATGGCGGCGGCGCCCGGTCCTGGGGAATCGCCATCCGGCCAGGGTGGCCGAAAAGGCTTACGGTTCGGTGAAGCCGGCCGTCAGCGCCGGCCCTCGTAGCGCAGCGGCACGCCGGCCCGCGGCGAGATCAGGAAGCCCACCCGCTTCGGCCGCGGGTCGCCCGGGGCCAGCGCGGTGAAGCGGCAGCGCGCCAGCAGCACGCCCAGCAGCAGCTTCAGCTCGAAGATCGAGAATTGCGCGCCCGGGCACATCCGCTCGCCGCCGCCGAAGGGGATGTATTCCCAGGGGGCGAAGCGGTTCTTGAGGAACCGCTCGGGGCGGAAGCGGTCGGGCTCGGGATAGAGCTCGGGATCGTGATGCAGGATGGCGGCGGCGGCGGCCACCGTCATGCCGGCCGGGATCTCGAAGCCGCCCAGCTGCATCGGCTTCGCCAGCACCCGGTTGACGTCGGTGACCGCGGGCCACAGCCGCAGCACCTCGCGCACCACGGCGTCCAGATAGGGCAGGGACGTGACCGCCAGCGGGTCGGGGTCGGGGCCGAGCGGCGCCAGCTCGTCGAGCAGCCGCGCCAGGCAGTCGGGCGTGTCGTGCAGCCAGTGCAGCGCCCAGCAGAGCGAGACCACCGAGGTCTCGTGCCCGGCGATCGCCGTGGTGATCAGGTTGTCGACCAGCGCGGCGTCGCTCATGGCGCTGCCATCCTCGTGGCGGGCGGCGACCAGCCGGCCCAGCACGTCGCCGCGCGCGGGCCCGTCGAGCCGGGCGCGGGCGATGGCCTGGCGCAGCAGCGCCTCCAGCCGGCCCCGCGCCGTCGCGAAGCGGCGGAACGGCGGCAGCCATTCCTGCTCGACATGCAGCGCCGACAACAGAAGAAAGCCCGGGCGGGTGAAGGCATGGTCGAAGTCGCGCAGCGCCGCGCGGAACGTGGCGCGCTGGTCCGGGGTGTCGGCGCCGAAGACGGTGCGCAGGATGATGTCCAGCGCGATGGCCAGCGCCGCCTCGCGCATCAGCACGGTCTGGCCGGGGGTCCAGCTCTCGGCCACCTCCAGCGCCGCGTCGCGCATCATGCCGGCCAGGCTGGTCAGGGCGGCCCCCTGGAAATTCGGCAGCAGCAGCCGGCGGTCGCGGCGCAGCGCCCGCCCCGACAGCTGCGCCATGCCATTGGCGCCCAGCACCCGGCGCGGCCCGGCCTCGGCATTGACCGCATACTGGTCGACGGGGGCTGAGAAGATCTGCCGCACCAGCGCGGGCTTGCCGGTCATCACGCAGCGCCGCGCGGTGCGGATGGTGAAGACATCGCCATGCCGGGCCGCCGCGGCGCGCAGCATCGGATGCGGCGCCGCCACATAGCGCGCCGCCTGCAGCCAGCCGAGCCGGGGTCCGGGCGGCAGGTCGACGGGCGGCAGGTCGACGGGCGGCAGGTCGACGGGGGGCAGGTC
>NZ_CACSJM010000020.1 GCF_902706185.1 Roseomonas sp. 18066
CCCCCTCGCCCCCCGCCCCTCGCCGTCAGACGGCCGGATCGACGCCGCTGTCGCGATAGGCGGCGTGGAACCGCGGGTCGTTGAGGCTGGCGAGGAAGGCCTCCGCGGCCGCGCGGTTCTTCGAGCCCGGCATGACGCCGGCCGAGAAGGAGGAGACCTTCTGCAGCGCCTCGGGGAATTTCCCGACGAGCTCGATGCCGGGGACGACCAGCAGCTCGCTGACCTGCTGCACGGCCAGGTCGGCCTCGCCGGTCACCAGCTTCTCGGCGGTGAAGCCGGCCGGGATGACGGTGGCCCGGGAGCGCACCTCGGCCGCGATGCCGAGCTGCTCGATCACCGTCTCGAAATGGATGCCGCTGGCCCCGGCGCGCGAATAGGCGATGGAGCGCGCAGCCAGCAGGCTGTTGCGGAACTCGTCAAGGGTCGCGATCGGCGGATGCGCGGCGCCGCCGGCGACGGCCAGGCCCAGGCGCGAATGCGCGACCTCGACCCGGGTCGCCGGGTCGATCCGGCCATCGGCGATCAGCTGGTCCACCGATTCCCGGATGCCGACCAGGATATCGACCGCGCCGTCATCCCGGGCCCGCTCCATGATCAGCGTGGTCGGCAGCCATTCGACGGCGATGCGGTTGCCGGTGCGGGCCTCGTAATCGGCGATGATGCCGCCTTCGAAGGCGCCGCGCACCGCCAGGCCGGACCAGATGCGCACCGTTGTGGTGGTGACGTCGCTCGACATGGGGCAGACCCTTCGATGCTGGTGTTCAGGAGAGATCCGCGGCCGGCGCCAGGCGCTGGCCGCGCCGCGTTGCCGGGGCGGCGCGCGGGTGAATTCGATCGGGCCTGGGGGCGCCGCCACGGGCGGCTGTGTCCTGGACGGTTCCGGCGCGATGGCCGGAAGCGGCACCGTCGCTGATGGCGGTCATTCCGTCTCTCCCCGCCCCCGGCCCACGCCTCAAGCCGGACGTTTCGAGACCACATGGAAGCACTGCCACAAACCACGGTGGAAAACAGGTGTCAACACGGGCGGCGGGCGGCGCGCGGCGGCGAAGGGCGGTTCCAGAAGCCGCGGCGGACTGGCATAGAAGCGCCAGGAGAGCTGGCTCTCCTCAAGCAAAAAGGTCGTCCATGCCCCGCCGTATCCTGCTGCTGCACGCCACCCCGGTCGCCATGCCGCCGATCCAGTCGGCCTTCGCCGCGGTCTGGCCGGAGGCGGAGACCGTCAACCTGCTGGACGACGCGCTGTCGCTCGACCGGTCGCGGGAAAGCTCGCTGACGGAAGCGATGATCGAGCGCTTCGTGGCGCTCGGCACCTATGGCTTTCGCAACGGCGCGGATGGCATCCTGGTGACCTGCTCGGCCTTCGGGCCGGCCATCGACCGGCTGGCGGCGGCCCTGCCCATCCCCGTGCTGAAGCCGAACGAGGCGATGTTCGAGGCCGCCATCGGGCAGGGCCAGCGCATCGGCATGCTGGCCACCTTCGCGCCGTCGATCGAGACGATGACGGAGGAGTTCGAGGAATTCACCGGTCGCGGCGGCCGCGCCGCCACGCTCACCACCCTGCTGGTCGACGACGCCATCGCCCTGCTGAAGGGCGGCGATGCCGAGGCGCATAACCGGCTGGTCGCGGCGCGGGCGCCGGAGCTCGCCGGCTACGATGCCATCATGCTCGCGCATTTCTCCACCTCCCGCGCCGCGGCGGCGGTGCGGCAGGTGGTCGATGTCCCGGTGCTGACCGCGCCCGAGGCCGCCGTGCACCGCATGCGCGCGCTGATGCAGGCGCGCGCCTAGCGCGGCCTGACTCGCCGCTACCTGGCCAGGAAGCCGCGGACCAGGCTGACCGTCGCCGCCGGGTTCTCCTCCATGATCCAATGGCCGGAGGCGGGCACGATCCCCTCCTGCACATCGGTGGCGCCGGCGCGCATCACCGCCGCCATGCCGGCGCCGAAGGACTTCTCGCCGCCCAGCGCCAGCAGCGGCATGCGCAGCCGCGCCCCGGTCGCCAGCCAGGCGCGGTTGTCGATGGCGTCCTGGTCGAAGGCGGCGAATTGCGCGAAGCCCGAATGCATCGCGCCAGGCAGGGCGTAGAGCGCGGCGTAATGGGCGCGCGCCGCCTCGGTGAAGCGGGCCGGGTCGGCGGAGAACTCGTTCCAGAAGCGGTCGAGGTAGATGCGCTCGCGCCCCGCCACCAGCCGCTCCATGTCCGGGCCGCCGAAGCGGAAATGCCAGAGCAGCGGGTTCTTCAGGATCTCCTCCCAGGGGCCGACCCCGGGCACCGGCGCGTCGATCAGCACCAGCCGGCGGACCCGGTCCGGATATTGCGCGGCGAACTGGAAGGCCACCATGTTGCCGATGTCATGCGCGACCAGGTCGATCTCGCCGACATTGAGCGCCGCCAGCACGGCCGCGAGGTCGCCTGCCTGGGTCTTCTTGTCGAAGCCGCCGGGCGGCTTCGAGGACAGGCCCAGGCCGCGCAGGTCGGGGACGATCACCTGGTGGTCGCGGGCCAGGTCGGCCGCCATCGGGCCCCACATGTCGCCGGTCTCGCCATAGCCGTGCAGCAGCACGACGGCCGGGCCCGACCCGCCGATGCGGGTGTGCAGGGTGACGGCCGGGGCCTGGATGTCCTGGACCCGGAAGCCCGGGGGGAAGGGCTGCGGTTGCGCCATGGCGGGCCAGACGGCCATCAGGGCGCCGAGAAAACCGAAGACAAGCCGGTGCATGGTGGTGAGTTCCTGCTGAGGATCGAGGCCCGGATGCCGTCGGGCGAGGACGACCGTAGCGGACAGGCATCGTTCCGATTAGCGTGCCGGAAGACGACCTGGCCGCCGGGAAAGCCGAACGCATGAAGTTGGAGGGCCTCGCGACCTTTGTCGCCGTTGCCGAGGCGGGGTCGATCAGCGCCGCGGCGCGGCGCCTCGGCCTGTCGAAATCGGTGGTCAGCGACCGGCTGGCGGAGTTGGAGCGAGGCCTCGGCGCGCCGCTGCTGCATCGAAGCACCCGCAAGCTGACGCTGACGGAGGATGGCGCCAGCTTCCTTGAAAGCGCCGTGCAGATCACCCGCGAGGTCGAGGCCGCCACCGTCATGGTCGCGGAGCGGCGCGGCACGCTGCGCGGCCCGTTGCGCCTGTCGGCGCCGGTGACCTTCGGACGGATGCATCTCTGCCCTGCCCTGTATGGCTTCCTGGCGCGGCATCCGGGGGTGGAGCTGACCCTCGATCTGGACGACCGCCGGGTGGATGCGGCTGCGGATGGCTATGACGCGGTGATCCGGCACGGCCCGATCGCCGACAGCCGCCTGACGGTCTGGCAGCTGGCGCCGAGCCGCCGGGTCCTGGTCGCGTCGCCGGACTATCTGGAAAAGCACGGCGTGCCCGCATCGGTCGCGGCGCTGCAGGCGCATCGCGGCATCTACTACACCAACCGCAGCCACCTGGACTGGCGCTTCGTCGGGCCCGGCGAGGCCCAGGTCGCGCGCGGCCAGTTCGCGCTGCGCGTCAACAACGGCGATGTCATGCGGGATGCGGCGCTGGCCGGGCTGGGCATCGCCCTGCTGCCGAGCTTCATCGTGCATGCCGATGTCAAGGCCGGGACGCTGCGCGCCATCGAGCTCGGCGCCGACACGGAAGCCGAGTTCATCTACGTCGCCCATCCGGAAGGCCGGCGCGCCTCCACGAAGCTGCGCGCCATGGTGGCCGAGATCAAGGCCGCCTTCGGCGACCCGCCCTATTGGGACAGATGAAACGGGGCCAGGCGTCGATCGAAAGCCGGTTCCATCGGACGCTCGCTCTGGCCGTGGCTGGCCACTGCGACAGAGCCGTGCAAGTCGCCCATCGCCGCAGCGGAGTTGAAGAACTGCGTGAGCAAGGCACAGGTCGGCTTAGACACCAATACGGTGAGCCAGTAGCGACGGTACCTTGCGCCACGCCGGCCGAACGGGCTCCTTGATCAGCTGCGGCCTGGCACGCCGCGCACCCTCGGCGATGATGGGATGGCCGACACCGTCAGCCTGACGCTGGAGACGACGCCACCCGGCGCGACACGCTGGTCGCAAGGCTCGAAGGCGACGGCCTCTGCGTCGACAACCACGACGCCGATCCTTCAGCCTTCAGCTCGATCAGTTCGGCCAATGGCATCCCCGCTGCCATACCGCATGTCTGCGAGAGCACTTCGCAGATCGACAGGAAGCGCTACTTGGGGCGCTGGGCAATCCTGACAGACTATCCATCGTCAATAGAACCGCCGGCGCCAGCGCGCTCTCATCCTTGCCAGGGATTGGCTTGGAGGGAGTAATGGCTTTCAGCCGTTTGAGGCACGTTATGGCGCGCCGTGCCGCAACGGCGCCCTCACCCCGCCCGCAGATGCCAGCCCAGCGAGCCTGCCTGCGCCCGCCACAGCGTGGCAGAGGCGCCCCGCATCACACCTATCCCACCGGCATCGCGCACCGTGCGCAGCCGGTGGGCAATGATGAGCACCGTGCGGCCGCGGGCCAGCGCGGCGATCGCCGCCTGGATCTCCGCCTCGTTCTCCGGGTCCAGCTGGGCGGTGGCCCCGTCCAGCACCAGCAGCGGCGCGTTCTTCCAGCAGCGCCCGGGAGACGGTGTCGGCCCGGGCCGCAGCCGGGGCAGGAGGCGATGGCCATCCTCTACCACACGCCCGCCGCGGCCAATGGCCCGGCCCTGCGCGACGCCCTCCGCGCCGCGCTGCAGGCCTGCTTCGGGCTGCGGCCGGATTACGTTGTCCGCTGCAGCCGGCAGAGTTCCCCAAGGCCGCCCCGGGCAGGATCCAGCGGGGCCCGCCGTGCCGGCGCCCGCCCTAATGCGCTTTCACGTATTTTGGGCACCCATCGATTTTAGCGGCTTTCGATGGCGATGGCGGGGCCATGCTAGGGTGGGCGCGCTAGCGGCATTGGAACGCAGCACGTGAAGGGTACCGCCCATCAGCCGCTGGCCGACCACGCGATGCGTGCCGGGGCGGCCTTTGTTGCAGAATGCTGGATCTACCACCACCCAGGCCCCGTCGCTCAACCAATGCGACCCGCTCTTGCTGCCTCATCCAAACAACCACAGCGAATTAAAAGAGCATCGGCAGATCAACAATTCTCTCGGCGCCTCAGCCTAGGCCCGGCTGCCAAGCTCCACCACCTCGGCGGGCGAGAGACCGAGTTGCCCCATGGCAAAGCGCGCCGCGGCATCGAAGGGCATGTCGATCCTCTCCGGGCTGGGGCGCCCGCCATGGACGGTCGGCATGTCCTGCATCCCCAGGATCTTGCCGGCCCAGATCAGCAGATCGCAGCCGGGCACGGCGCTCGGCGCGATGCGCCGGGCGGGGTCGGGCAAGAAGACGATGCGGTCCTCGCCCTGGCCGCGCGGCGTGAGATCGATGAGATCGGCGGAATTCGGCGGCTGCCAGACCGCGTGATGCACGACCTCGTTGATCATCGAGGACCGGACGATCCAGCCGGGCACCACCTTGCCCCCGGCCTCGCGCACCCGATGCGCCACGTTGATGTGGCACTGGCCGCCGGCGTATCGCGGATCGACCTCGGTTAGCGGCAGGATGGCCGAGCGCGCCAGCCGCAGGCGCCGGAGGAACTGCTTGACGATGGCGGGCTTCGGCAGCGGTGAGGTCATCGGCGGGTCTTAGAGCATGAGGGCAGGAGAGCAAATCATCGAAAGCCCTGAATCACGCGGTCAAACAAGGCGCGGGGCGCAGGTTGCCGTCGTCTGTCCGACAGCGGCGTGCCCTGGTCCCGCGCGTCAGCCGCTCGGTCGGCGTGCCCGAGCGACCACCACCGCGCCGTTGCGCCGCGGATCGGCGGCACCGGCCAGACGCCCCGACAGCGGATCGCGGGCGATCGCCTGCATGCCGCCGACGCGCATGGTGAAGGCCTGCGGGAAGGCGCGGGCGTCATGCCCCCTGCCGCGCAGCTGGGAGACAACCTCCGGCGCGACGCGGTTCTCGATCTCCACCAGCCGGCCATCCCACAGCCGCGCCCGCGGCGCGTCGATGGCGGCCTGGAGCTCCAGGCCGAAATCCAGATGGCTGACCATCGCCTGCACCTGGGTCTGCAGGATGCCGTAGCTGCCCGGGGTGCCGAGGGCGAGGCAGGCCTTGCCATTCCGGGTCGAGATGCTGGGCGACATGCACATGGCCAGCGGCGCGCCGGGCCGCGCCAGGTTGGGGCTGCCCGGCTGCACATCCGCCCAGTAGAGGAAGTTGTTCAGCACCACCCCGGTGCCCGGCACCGCGACGCCACTGCCGAAGACCGAGCCCAGGCTCTGGGTGATGCAGACCAGGTTGCCCTCGCGATCGGCGATGGAGAAAGAGGTGGTGTGCCCCGGATCGGCGCCGGGCGGCGGCTCGCTGGTCCATTGCTCGGTCGGCCCCTGCAGCCCGGCGCCGGCGCGCAGCTGGTCCTGCAGCCGCCGGATATTCGCGTCCGACAGCAGCGCACCGAGCCGCGCCTCGTCGGGATTGTTGTCGGCGATGCGCAACCCGGCGGCGAGGCGGATGGCGCGCAGCACCAGGTCGAGATGCTCGACCGAGAGCGGCGCCAGCGCGCCGATGTCGAAACCCTCCAGCAGGCGCAGCGCCAGCAGGAACTGGAAGCCCTCGCAGGGCGGCGGCGGCACATGGATGCGCAGGCCCCGATAGTCGATGGCGAGCGGCTCGCGCCAGATGGGCGCCACGGCGGCGAGGTCCTCGAGGGTCAGCGTACCGCCCTGCTCGGCCAGGAAGGCGACGATACCGGCGCCGAGCGCGCCCTTGTACAAGACGTCCGAGCCGCCTCCCGCCACCTGTCGCAGCGTGGCGGCCAGCAGCGGCAGGCGCACCGCATCGCCCTCCCGCAGACTGCCGTGGAAGGGGAAGGCGGCGGCGAAGGCCTCGCCCGTGCCGGCGGCGGCGGCATGGCCGGGGCCGAAGCCGGTCACCTCCTCGACGCCAAAGGCGGAGAATTCGAAGCCGCCCTCGGCCAGGGCGATGGCCGGCGCCATCACCCGGGCCAGCGGCAGGCGGCCATAGGCCTGGTGCAGCATGCACCAGCCGGCCAGGTTGCCGGGGCTGGCCACGGCGGAGGCGCCGGACAGCAGCTGCTCGCGCGACGTGAAGCGCCCGGCCGGGAAGGAGCGCGGGATCGGCGGCACGAAGTCGAGCACCCTCACCCGCGCCTCCGCCGCGACCCACATGGTGGCGAAGCCCATGCCGGCCAGGCCGGACATATAGGGCTCGACGACGTTCAGCGCGGCGGCGACGGCGACGGCGGCGTCGAAGGCGTTGCCGTCGGCCTCGAGGATCGCGCAGCCGGCCTCGGAGGCGCGGCGATGCGCGCTGGCCACCATGCTGGTGCCGTCTGTTTCCACGGTGGATGCAGCAGCCGTCATCGTGTCACCTCCCTGTCGGCGGTCGCGCGGAATCGCGCAAGCTCTTCGCCGGCGCGCATGCTAGCCGGCGATGCGGCGCGCTTGGCCAAGCCTTATTAGCCTGCAGGCGGTTCGACCGCACACCCGCCACCTCCTGCCCTGCACATGGCCAGGCTAGTCGCCGTCCAAAGCCAGGCCGATAAGCCTTCGGCCTGCTTCGGCAAGGGCCGGCGCCGTGACCGCAGCAGTCGTGCCTGCAGGGCGACGCGCGGCCGGAAGGGTAAGGGTCGAATCTCGACACCCTTGGCGCGGGCGGCCAGCAGCGCGAAGCCGTCCAGCACGGTGATGCCGGCTTCCTCCGCGGCCTTGGGGCAGACGATCGGGGATTGCGAGACCGCGATGGCCACGTTCAGCAGCAGGTCGGCCTGCTTGAAGGAATGTAGCAGCAGGAACCGTACCGGCTGGTCTGGAGCCACGCAGATCAGCCTCCGTTGGGAATCGCCGACCGGCTTATCACCAGCCCCAGCCCCGACCCGATGGGGTCCACCGGCTGGATAACCTCCTACGACGGGTATGCGCGCAGCGACGGCAACATATCCGACCGGGCTGGACCGCAGTGCCGGAGCCGCGCGGGGCCAAGCCGTGTGTCACACGTCGGGATGGCAGCCAAGCTCAGCAAGCAACTTGACCCACCCGCATTCCGCCAGGGCGCTGACCCCCGCGGAAATCAGGAAAAGGCGGCGGGCTCGGATCAGACTGCCATCGACAAGGCTTACGATGCTGACCGCCTCCGCAAACCCCTGTTGGCGCAAAAACAAGGAAGTCGCTCCGCACAATCGGACCAGCCTTCCGCCCTATCCATTGCACCGCCGCGCTTATCGCAAGCGCAATGCCATCGAGCGTCTGTTTAGGCGTATGAAAGATTGGCGCCGCGTAGCCAGTTATCACGACCCCCTCACCAGGAACGGTCTCTCTGCCGCCGCTCCCGTCGCAACCGCTTTCTTTTCCAGACTGCCTCGATAAAATCGTCAGCTTGGAGGCTGTATAATCCCGCGACTGGTGTGGCGACCTTGTTGCGCATAGAGCTGGCGAAGGTGACGAGATGGAGATTGGCGATGATGCCACCGTAACGCTCTTGGTTTTCGACTAACCGTCGGAAACGGGTGGCCCAGGCAAAGGCTCGTTCCATCACCCAGCGTCGCGCCAGCAACATGAAGCCATGCTGTGCTTCTGGCAGTTTCACGACCTCGAGCTCGATGCCAGACGCCTTCGCGGCCTTCGGCAAGCCGGCGAAAAGATACGGCAGGGATACTGTAAAGTAGACCAACAGGACGCGCGTCGCCTCCTGGCCGAGGCGAACGCAGATCTGGCGCATGGTGCTTTGAACCCGGTGTGCGGCTCGGTGCTGCCGGCTGGCACCTAAATATACTTATTGCCCTCATGGCTGGCCGAGTTTCCCGGCGGCGTCACCCCGTGAGTGACCGAACATTGCCCCCGTCATCTCGACGGAACGGTCCCATAGTCGACCCGCAGCGACCGGGTCCAGCGAGGCCGTCGGCGACCTGGCATCGACGGGATAGCCGCGGGTCTCGCCAAGCCTGTCCGGTCCATAGTAGCCGCCCTTGCGGGCCTCCCGCGCCGTCGCCGCGAACAAGGCAGGCAATGCGCCCTGGGCTGCAGGCTGGAACAGGAACCAGAGCAGCGACCGGGCGAGACCCGGGGCGCTGAAGCGGCCCGGCGCATTGTGCAGAAGATCGGTTCGCGAGACGCCGGGATGGGCGGCGATGCTGGTGACGCCGCAGCCATCCTGATCGCTGCGGCGCTGCAGCTCGAAGGCGAAGATCAGACAGGCAAGCTTGGACTGGCTGTAGGCCCGCATGGGCTTGTAGCGTTGCTGCGAGTGCAGGTCATCGAAGTCGATGCGGCCGCCTCGTGCTGCGACGCTCGACAGCGTGACGACGCGCGGGTCCCTGCCGCGCCGGAGCAAGGGCATCAGATGCGCGGTCAAGGCGAAATGGCCCAGATAATTGGTGCCGAACTGCAGCTCGAAGCCATCGGCCGTGACCTCGCGCCGCGGCGGCGTCATGACGCCTGCATTGTTGATCAGGACGTCGATGCGCTCGCGGCCGGCGGTCAGCCGCTGGCCGCATGCAGCGATCGATCTGAGATCCGCCAGGTCGAGACGTTCGAAGGAGATCGCCGCGCCAGGAACCTCTTTCCTGATCCGCGCGACGGCTTCCTCGCCCCGGGCCGGATTGCGCCCGGCGATGATCACATCGCCGCCCGCCCGTGCGAGCGCGAGGCCGCTCTCGAAGCCGAGGCCGCCGGTGCCGGTCACTACGATCGTGCGTCCGCGCTGCGACGGCATATCCTTGCTGGTCCATCTTACGGACATGAGAGGTGTATTCTCCTGGTCGGGATCTCTGATGAAGCGCGCAGGCGACGATGCATCCGCCTTGCCGCGCCGTCTTCCGGGCGCTGTACGGGAGGCGAGGCTATTTCTCTGCCCAGGCGGAGAGAGCGTCGCCGGACACCGCCAGCTGCGGGGCCGGCGGTGCCACGCGGCGTCGCCGCCGCAGCAGCCAGGCCAGCAGCCCGGCGGCACCCTCGACCGCCACCAGGGCGCCGAGCACGGTGAGGCCGGCCTCGCCCGCCTGCCACCCGGCGCGGCGCAACAGGTGCCCGGCCATGGCGAGCAGCGTGATCCAGCACAGGGAGCCGAGCGCGGTCGCGGCCAGGAAGCCGGGCAAGGGCAGCCGCAGCACCCCGGCCGGCAGGGCCTGGAAGATCCGCACCGTCGGAATCAGCTGTCCCAGCATGGTCAGCCCCAGCGAGTGCCGGCGATAGCCTGCCATCAGGCGGTCATAGAGCGCGGGCGTCAGCAGCAGCCATCGGCCGTGGCGCTGCACCAGAGCGCGCGTCCTTCGGGCGCCCACCATGGCGCCCAGCCCATACCAGGCGAGCGCGCCACCCATCGAGCCCACAGCCGCCACCAGGCAGCGCGAGGCCAGTTCCTGCATGTCCCGGGCACCGATGCCCATCGCTGGATACAACAGGTAGGACGGCAGGATGGGGATGAACTTCTCGACCAGCGCGGCAAGGAACACAGCCTCTAGGCTGGCCGCCTGCAGCAGCGCGTCCAAGGCGCTCAAGCCCGTCCAGCCTGATGATCGAGCAACCTGTAGGTCCAGACCCGGGCCGGCCAGAGGTTGCGCCAGATCATGCCGGAGCCATTGGCGCGCAGCCTCGGCCGCGGCGCCGGCACCGGCGATCGGACCATATAGGTGAATTGGACGAACGGCGCGTTGGCGGCGGCGTGGCGCAGACAGTGCATCACCAGCCTGAGGCGCTGCGAGGGAGCGCGGACCAGCAGCGGCAGGCCGGCGACGATCGCTGCCGCCGGCGCGTCGAGCTGCCGCAGCAGGGCTGGCGCGCCATAGGCATCGGCCTGCAGCACCCGCGCCATCGGCCAGCGCTGCCGCAGCAGCGAGCAGAACACCGGGTCGGACTCTACGAGCACGAGGCGCGCGGGGTCGACGCCGCGCTCGACCAAGGCGCGGGTGATGGCGCCGGTGCCGGGGCCGAGCTCGATGACCGGCCCGGGAATGCGGTGATCGACACGGCTGGCCATGGCCCGCGCCAGATCGGGGCTGCTTGGCTTGAAGGCCCCGGCGCGCAGGGGGTCCTGCGCCCAGGAACGAAGGAACAGGAGGTTATCGCGCCCTGTGCCAACCGGCACCGTCGCAGGCGCAGCCTCGGAGAGAATTTCTACAGACATCGGCATTCCCGCCTTTCCGTTGGGGAGCGGCAGGAAGCTGGTGGCGCTTCATGTCTGCCGTGTTTCCTGCCTGCCGATTCTGCCCGCGCCGGGGCCCCGACATTCGCCAGCAACAATGTGGCAGGAAGCTGCGTGCCGGAGCCGATCCTGCGCAGGGCTTAGAGAGGAGCGATGGAGGACGTGACGCACAGCATCCTGGTGGTGGATGACGATGCAGGCATTCGCGAGGTCATCGCCGACAGCCTGCGGGGCCACGGCTATCGCCTGTTCGACGCGCCCGACATCCTCTCCATGGAGCGCGTCCTGGCGGCGGAGCGGGTGGACCTGGTCCTGCTCGATGTGCTGATGCCCGGCGAGAGCGGGCTTTCAGCCTGTCAGCGCCTCGCCCGCGGGCCGCATCCCCCGGTCGTCATGCTTTCCGCGCTCGACACGCCCCCCGATCGGATCGCCGGGCTCAATGCCGGGGCGGACTATTATGTGGGGAAGCCAAGCAGCCCCGCCGAGCTGCTGGCGGTGGTGCAGGCGACGCTCCGCCGTGGCGTGCAAGCCACCGCCCGGGACTTCCGCCCGCATCGGATCGGCTTCCTGGGCTGGATGGCCGATTTCAGCGCGCATGAGCTGCGCGACCCCCAGGGGGTGCTGGTTCACCTGACGGACGGGGAGATGATCATGCTGAAGGCCTTCGTGGAACGCCCGCGCCGCGTGCTGACGCGCGATCAGCTTCTGAACGCGGCGCGCGGACCGCATAGCGACGCCTTCGACCGGGCGGTCGACGTCCAGGTCAGCCGGCTGCGGCGGAAGCTTCGCGCGGCCGGGGACGAGCTGATCCGCACCATCCGCAGCGAGGGATACATGTTCGTCCCCGCCACGCACCGCCTGTAGGGAGAAACATCCTTGAAGCGCCCCGCCCTCCCGCTCGTCGCCCGCACCGCCTTCATCCTGATTGCCTGTGTCCTGCTGGTGCAGATCATGAACATGGCGATCTTTCTTGTCTGCCCGCCGGTGCCGCTTGGCCCGGTGAGCTTCGGCACGATGCGGCAGGCGCTGATGGATGGCCATTATGGGCGCGGGCTGGAGATCAGGCAGGCGCCGCCCCAGGACATCCGGCTGCAGGAACCCGTGCTGGCCCCGCTGCGCGACCTGATGGCGCAGCGGCTGGACTTGCCGTCGGCCGCCCTGCGGCTGGAATTCGCCGGGGTTGCCTGGATGTCCTTCGAGGCCGTCGCCGCGGCGCAGGCGGCCGCCGCGATCGATGCGCCGCCCGGAAGCCTGGACACGGAGCGGGTGGATTTCGCCGGCGGCCTCAAGATCGCCCGTCAGCTGCAGGATGGGGATTGGCGCGTCGTCAACCCCTCGGCCTCGGCGATCCGCAGTTGGGTGGGGCTCGCCGTCACCTGGGTGGTCGCGACCATCCTCTTTGCCATCCCTTGCGCCTATCTCGTCGCCTTCTGGTTGTCGCAACCGATCCGGCTTTTCGCCGAGGCTACCGAAAGGCTCGGCCGGAACCCGCGCGAGCCCGACCTGGAGCTCGATGGTCCGCGCGAATTGCAGGGTGCGGTCGTGGCTTTCAACGAGATGAAAGCCCGGCTCAGCCGGTATGTGGACGACCGGCTGGGGATGATGAGCGCGATCGCCCATGACCTGCGGATCCCCCTCACGCGCCTGACCTTTCGGCTGGAGCGCGCGCCGGAGGCCATTCGTGTCCGCGCCGAGGCGGACATTGCCGAGATGCAGCGCATGCTGGGCGCGGTGCTGTCCTTCGTGCAGAAGACCCATGCGCAGCGGCCCCGGCAGCATCAGGAGCTTCGTTCCCTGCTCAGCAGCATCGCCGACGACATGACCGACATGGGGCGCGACGTCGTCCTGGAAGAAGGCCCCGACATCATTCTCCAGGCTGACGACATCGGATTGCGCAGCCTGTTCACCAATTTGATCCACAATGCCGTGGTCTATGGCGGCGTGGCGCGGGTGCGACTCAGCCGCCAGATGGGCACCGCGGTGGTCGAGATCGAGGATGACGGGCCCGGCCTTCCTCTCGAGGAGCTGGAACGGGTCTTCGAGCCCTTCTACCGCGGCGAGAAATCGCGCAACCGCGCCACCGGTGGGATTGGGCTGGGGCTCGCTTTGGTGCGTTCCGTCGCCGTCGCCCATGGCGGCTCGGCCACGCTGGAAAACCTGCGGGCCGGTGGGCTGAGGGCACGGGTCGTCCTGCCCGCCTGACAAAGCCCCGGCCCCACGCTTTGGCGCCTCCCTTCTCGATCGCCGCCCGCGCGGAGGCGGCGCCAGGCGGTATGTCGGGGTCGAGCGGGGCCTCCAATCGAAGTCGATCCTGGCGCCTGTCGCAGCACTCCAAGGAACATCCCGGGTGGATGCTGCCAGCCGAACCGGCCCGACATCCCCGATGGCTGCGAATGGGGAGATTCTTGGGGGAGACATGGGCCAGTCATTTTCGTTTGTTCTTTCGGATCCGCCTGCCTTCTATTTGTTGGCTCCATGTTTTGGCCCCGGAAGCTGTAATTGAGCGGCCGCGCGGCGCTTTTCCGAAGTATTAATTGACACTAATTCTCAACCGCATTAGATGGCAATGTCGCTGTTAACTACGGAGTTTTCCGTTGCGCTTCCTCCTCCAGCTTGCCGTCTTCATGCTGCTCGGCCTCTCCGCCGCGGGCGCCCAGGAGCGGCCGCTGCGCGTCGTCGCCCCCTTCGAGATCCTCGGATTGGAGCCGGCGCAGGCCGGGCACATCTTCCTGCGGATGGACGTGGCCGAGACCCTGGTCACCTTCAACCGCGACGGCACCGCGGCGCCCGCCCTGGCGCAGAGCTGGACCCTGTCGGACGACCGCCGCGAATGGCGCTTCAGGCTTCGCGGCGACGCCCGCTTCCATGACGACACACCGGTCACCGCGGAAGCGGTCGCCGCCAGCCTGCAGCGGTCGCGCGGCAAGGGCGGCGTGCTCAGCCAGATCGCCCTGGCCTCAATCGCGGCCGAGCAGGGCACGGTGGTGATCCGCACGCCCGAGCCCTTCGCGCCGCTGCCGGCGTTCCTGGCGAATTACTCCTCGATCATCCTGGCGCCGGCCTCCTTCGACGCGGCCGGCAATGTCGCGCGCATCCTGGGCAGCGGCCCCTACCGGGTCACCTGCCTGGCGCTGCCGCTGACCCTGGAGGCGGAGCGCTTCCCCGGCTGGACCGGGACGGCGCCGGCCTTCGCCCGCGTCGCCTATCTGTCGGTCGCCCAGGGCGAGAGCCGCGCCACCATGGCGGAAAGCGGCGAGGCCGACCTGGCGCTGACCCTGCCGCCCACCGCGATGCGCCGCCTGGCCAGCAACCCGCAGGTCGAGCTGCGCTCCGAGCCGGTGCCGCGCACCCGCATCCTGCTGGTCAATACCCGCGACCCGCTGCTAGCCGATCTTCGCGCCCGGCGCGCGATCAGCCTGGCCATCGACCGCGCCGGCATGGCCGCCGGCATCCTGCGCAACCCGGCCGCCGCCGCCACCCAGCTGCTGCCGCCGGTGCTGGCGGGCTGGCACGACCCCGCGCTGGCGCCGCTCGCGCATGACCCGGCCGAGGCCCGGCGGCTGCTGGCCGAGCTCGGCTGGAAGCCCGGCGCCGATGGCATCCTGGTCCGCGACAACCGCCGCTTCCGGCTCAGCCTGCGCACCCTGACCGTCTTCCCCGAGCTGCCGACCATGGCCGCCGCCCTGCAGGCGCAGCTGCGCGAGATCGGCATCGAGGTCGAGGTGCAGTCGGTCGGCGCCGCCGAGATCCCGGCCGCCCGCGCCGATGGCTCGCTGCAGCTGGCGCTGGGCGCGCGCAACTATGCGCTGGTGCCCGATACGCTCGGCGTGCTGCAGGAGGATTTCGGCCCGGAGGGCGCGGTCTGGGGGGCGATGGGCTGGTCCTCGCCGGCGCTGCTCGACGCCTTCCGCCAGCTGGGCGCGACCTTCGACGCGGCCGCGCGCGCCGCGCCGCGCCGCGTCGTCACCGGCATCCTGCAGCAGGAGCTGCCGGTCATCCCGCTGTCCTGGCTCGACTACAACCTCGCCGTCAGCCGGCGGGTGACCAATGTGCGCTTCGACCCCTACGAGCTGAGCTACGGCCTGCGCGACATCCGCCCGGCGCGGTGAAGCGGGGCCGATGTTCGTCGCCCGCCTCCTGCTGTCGCGGGCGCTGCAGGCGGTCGTCGCGGCGCTGTGCATCGGCTGCTTCAGCTTCGTGCTGATGCAGATGCTGCCCGGCGACGTCGCCTTCCGCGTCGCCGCCGCCCGCTACAGCGCCGACCTGATGTCGCTGCAGCTGGCCGAGGCGGTGCGCGGCACCCTGGGGCTGGACCGGCCCTGGCCGCTGCGGCTGCTGGACTGGCTGCGCCAGGTGGCGGCGCTGGATTTCGGCCGCTCGCTGGTCAGCAACCGCCCGGTGGTGCTGGAGGTGGCCGAGCAGCTGGGCCGGTCCCTGGCGCTGGCCGGCGCCGCCCTGGCGATGACGGTGGCGCTGGCGCTGCCGGTCGGCATCCTGGCCGGGCTGGCGCCGGGGCGCTGGTTCGACAGCCTGTCGCTGCTGCTGGCGACGCTGTGCCGCTCGGTGCCGACCTATGCGCTGTGCATCGTCGCCACGGCGATCTTCGTGCTGCGGCTGCGCTGGTTCCCCTCGGCCGGCTTCGACGGCTGGTCGTCGCTGGTGCTGCCGGCGGCGGTGCTCAGCCTCGGCATGGCCGCCGTCACCTCGCGGGTGATGCGCGACAGCCTGGCGCGGACCGAGGCCGCCGCCTTCTTCCGCTACGGCCGGCACAAGGGCCTGCCGGAATGGGCGGTGGTCTGGCGGCACGGGCTGCGCAACGCGTTGATCCCGGTGGTGGCGGTGCTGGGCCAGCAGACCATGGTGCTGATCGAGGGCGTGGTGGTGGTGGAGACCCTGTTCTCCTTCCCCGGCATCGGCCAGGCCATCGTCCGCGCCGTCTTCTCCAGCGACGTGCCGATGATCCAGGCCACCGCCCTGGCGCTCGGGCTGATCTTCGTCCTGGTCAACACCGTGGTCGACCTGCTGTGCCTGTGGCTGGACCCGCGCGCGAGGACCGCCCGGTGACCGGACGCCTGACCGCGCGCCTGGCCGCCAGCCGCTGGATCGGCGCCGTGCTGCTCGCCGGCGTGGTAGGCTTCGCCCTGCTCGGGCCCTGGCTGATCGCCGCCGATCCGCACCGGCAGAACCTGGGCAATATCCTGGCGCCGATCGGCGGCGGCGACCTGCTGGGCACTGACCAGCTCGGCCGCAGCATGCTGGCGCGCCTGGCCGCCGCCTCGCGCCTGTCGCTGGCGCTCGCCCTGGCGGCGGTCGCCGGCGCCGCGGCCACGGGCGTGCTGCTCGGGCTGCTCGCGGCCAATGGCGGCCGGCTGGTCGAGCGCGGCCTGTCGCTGCTGGCCGATGCGGTGATGGCGCTGCCCAGCGTGCTGCTGGTGCTGCTCTTCGCCAGCCTGGGGCCGGGCCAGTTCGTCTTCATCTATCTCGGCCTGGCCAGCTACCAATGGGTCGAATATTTCAGGGTGACGCGCGTCGTCGCCAGCGCCGAGCTGCGCCGGCCGCATGTGGAGGCGGCGCGCCTCAACGGCTTCTCCCGCCTCTATGTCGCGCGGCGCTTCCTGCTGCCGGTGCTGGCGCCGGTGCTGGGCACGCTGATGGTGTTCAACCTGGCGACGTCGATCTTCACCATCTCCGCCCTGTCGGTGATCGGCATCGGCCTGCGCCCGCCGATCGCCGAATGGGGCACCATGACGATCGAGCTGCTGCCCTATTACGACGAGGCGCCGCTGCATGCGCTGCTGCCGACCGCCATGGTGGCCGCCACCGTGCTGGCGCTGCACCTGCTGGCCGGGCGGGGCGCGCGGTGAGGCGCGGCGGGCTGCGGGTCGAGCGGCTGGCGGTGCGGGGTGCTGCCGGCCCGATCCTGCACGACGTGTCCTTCGCCGTGGAACCCGGCGGCACCTTCATCCTGCTGGGCGAGAGCGGCTCGGGGAAGTCGCTGGTGCTGCATGCGCTGATGGGCACGCTGCCGCCCGGGCTGCAGGCGACCGGCCGCGCCTTCTGGGGCGAGACCGAGCTGCTGGCGCTGCCACCGCGCCAGCGCCGCCAGCTGTGGGGCCGCGAGATCGGCCTGCTGCCGCAGGAGCCCTGGCTGGCGCTGGACCCCTCGATGCGGGCGGTCGAGCAGGTGGCGGAGGTGCATCGCTTCCAGCATGGCGCCCGGCCCGCGGCGGCGCGGCGGCTGGCGCGGCTGGGGCTGGCCGCCTTCGGCCTCGGCGGCCATGGCGGGCATTACCCGCACCAGCTGTCGGGCGGCATGTGCCAGCGCGTCGCCCTGGCCACGGCGCGCGCCGGCCAGGCGGGGCTGTTCCTGGCCGACGAGCCGACCAAGGGCCTCGACGCCGCCCGCGTCGACGAGGTGGCGCTGGGGCTGCAGGCCGCTGCCGCCGATGGCCAGACCAGCGTGGTGGTGACGCATGACCTGGCGCTGGCGGCGCGGCTGGGCGGCGAGGCGGCGGTGCTGCTGGAAGGCCGGCTGCTGGAGCGCGGGCCGGTGGCGCAGCTCGTGTCGACGCCGTCGCATGACTATACCCGCGCCCTGGTCGGCGCCCTGCCGGTGAACTGGCCGGACCGGGCGCCGCCGCCGCCGCCCGGCCCCGCCGTCATGGCCGGCCGCGGCCTGGCCAAGTCCTTCGGCGGCCGCAGGCTGTTCGACGGGCTCGACCTCGGCATCGCGGCGGGGCAGATCGTCGCCGTCACCGGCCCCAGCGGCTGCGGCAAGTCGACGCTGGGCAACATGCTGCTCGGCCTGGCGCGGCCGGATCGCGGCGAGGTGCGCCGCCAGCCCGGCATCGCCGCGCACCGCTTCCAGAAGCTGTATCAGGATCCGCCGAGCTCCTTCGCGCCGCACCTGGCGGTCGGCCGCGGCTTCGCCGACCTGGCGCGGCTGCACGGCACGGCCTTCAGCGCCGTGCCGCCGATCCTGGCCCGGCTGGGCCTGGCCGAGACGCTGCTGCAGCGGCCGCCCGGTCAGCTGTCGGGCGGCGAGCTGCAGCGGCTGTCGCTGGCGCGCTCGCTGCTGCTGCGCCCGGTCTTCCTCTTCGCCGACGAGCCCAGCTCCCGCCTCGATCCGCTGGCGCAGCGCACCGTCATGCAGCTGCTGGCCGAGCTGGCCGCGGAGGAGGATCTCGCCGTGCTGCTGGTCACCCATGACGAGGCGATCGCCGCGAAGATGGCCAGCATCCGGCTGCGGCTGTGACGCGCCGGCGCGGCGCTCAGACCGTCGGCACCGTGCCGCCGTCGATGACGTATTCAACGCCGCTGATCGCGGCGGCGCGCGGCGAGACGAGGAAGGCGACCAGGTCGGCGACCTCCTGCGGAAGGGCCGGGCGGCCCAGCGGGATGCCGCCCAGGCTGTCCATGATGATCCGCTTGCCGCCTTCGTAGTCGGTGCCGGCCTGGTCGGCGAGGCGCTCCGCCAGGCGCACCGAGGCCTCGGTCTCCACCCAGCCGGGCGAGACCCGCACGACGCGCACGCCCTTCGGCGTCACCTCCTTCGACAGCGCCTTGCTGTAGGTGGCCAGGGCGCCCTTGGCGGCGGCATAGGCGGTGGTGGATTCCGGCAGCGGCAGCGTGCGCTGGATCGAGGTCACATGGATCACCACGCCCGCTCCGCGCGCCACCATGCCCGGCACCAGCGCGCGGTCGAGGCGCACCGCCGCCATCAGGTTCTGGTTGATCTCGGTCATCCAGGTCGCGTCGTCGAGCGCGGCATAGCCGCCGCCGGCGGCGCTCGATCCGCCCAGCACATTGACCAGGATGTCGACGCCGCCGAGCTCGGCCCCGGCGAAGTCAGCGAGGCGGGCGCAGCCCTCGGCCGACAGCAGGTCGGCCGCGAGGAAGCGAACCCCTTCGGGCAGAGCGTCGGGTATCGACCGGGCGGCCGTCACGACGCTGGCGCCCGCAGCCAGCAGCGCCGCGACCACCGCGGCGCCGACGCCCTTGCTGCCGCCGGTTACCACGGCGCGCTGGCCGGGCAGATCGATCCACCGCCCGCTCACGCGCCGATCTCCAGCTCGGCGACGCGGCCGTCGCGCAGGGTGAAGCGGTGGTTAAGCGTCAGCGGGCTTCCAGGAAACTCGCCGGTCACCTCGGCCGGGACGATCACGGTATTTCCCCGCGCCTCCACAGACAGCGGGCGGGCCGTGGAAGGCGTGCGCGCCATCGTGTCGACTCGCCAGTCGCGGATCGCCTGGATCCCGCGATGGTCCCTGGCCTCGTCATGGACGACAGCCTCCGCCGCGAAGACGCTGGCCAGCGCGACGAGATTGGCGTCCGGGGCGAGACCGAAATAGGTGGCCACGGGATGAGGCAGGTGCGGCATGTCGTCTCCTGTGATCCGTCGTTGCGGTTCCAGGGAGATCGCCTTAAGCAGAGATCATGACAAGTACGCACGAAAAAGTAGGGTACGCACCTGAAAGTAAGCGCACCCCCTACACGCCGCTGACCGCAGCATCCGGCGTCGAGGCGGTCATCCGGATGCTGGAAGGCCGTTGGAAGCTGGTGATCCTGTTTCACCTGTTCGGCGGCCAGCTGCTGCGCTTCTCCGATCTCGAGCGCGCGATCCCCGCCATTTCGCAGAAGATGCTGATCCAGCAGCTCCGCCAGATGGAGACGGACGGTATCGTCACCCGCATCGTGCACCACCAGGTGCCGCCGAAGGTCGAGTACGGGCTGACACCATGGGGTCAGTCGCTGTGCCCGGCGCTGGACGCGCTGCTGAAATGGGCGGAAGCCAAGTCATAGGCGGGAAACTTCGCCAGGCGAGGCCCGATGCGACGCCCCCGTCACCGGAGGCCGGCTGGCCGCAGCCATCTCCGCTTCCCGGCTGACGGACCACGCCACGCCCCGACAAGCCCAACGCCCTCCCGCTGAGCACCATCCGGGACGTCCAGGCTGAAGACTCAATCGGATCGGCCAGAAACAGGCGGTTGCGACGAGGGCCACGGCGGAGAGGACGTTCCTGGCGAGGCGGTCGTAGCGTGTCGCGATGCGGCACCAGTCTTTCATGCGCCGGAACATGCGTTCGATGACGCTGCACCTGCGGTAGGCATGGCGGGACGGGATAACCACCTCGGCGCCTTGCGCTGCCAAGGGCCTGCGGAGGTGATCGATATCCTAGGCCTTGTCGGCCAGCAGGCGGCGAGGCCAGGCGATGCCGTTCAGCAGGCTGGCGGCGACGCTGATGTCGGCGACGGTGCCCGGCGTCAGGACGAAGGCGAGCGGTCGGCCTTCAGCATTGGCCACAGCACATGTGCTGGCCGCGCTGATCCTGGCCTGGCAGGCGCTGCCGCAGCTTGGCGTCATCCGGCCGCTGTTCCTGCCACCGCTCAGCCAGGCGGTGATGGCGGGGCTGACCGACTGGCGCGGCTATGGCGCCGCCCTGGCGGTGACCCTGGCCGAGGTGGCGCTGGCGCTGCTGCTGGCCTGTGGCGGCGGCATCCTGGGCGGCGCGCGGCTGGCCAGCACGCGGGCCGCCCGCCGGCTGGTGCTGCCGCTGGTGGCCACCCTCTATGCCGTGCCGCTGGTCATCCTCTCCCCGGTCTTCGCCGCCTGGTTCGGCATCGGCCCGGCCTCCAAGGTCGCCTTCGCCACTATCTGCGGCCTGTTCCTGACGCCGCTCGGCACCGTCGCCGGGCTGTGGACCAGCGAGCCGCTATTACCTGCTGACCGCGCGCAGCCTGGGCGCCAGCCGCTGGCAGCGCATCCGGCACGTCATGCTGCCCGCCGCCCTGTCGACCCTGCTGGCCAGCCTTCGCCTCGGCGGCACGCTGGTCATCGTCGGCGTGGTGGTGGCCGAGATGCTGGCCGCCGCGGCGGGCATCGGCTTCCTCATCACCTCCGCCCGCACCGTGCTGGACAGCCCGCGCGTCTTCGCCGGCCTGCTGCTGGTGCTGCTGCTGGCCGCGCTCTTCGACCTTTCCATGCGCGCGCTCGAACGCGCCCTCGGCCACCGCGCCACGCCATGAACAAGGTTTCCTTCGCCATGACCGAGACGCTTCCGCCACTGCCCACAACCATCGTCGGCAGCTATTCGCAGCCGGCCTGGCTGGTCGACCACGAAGCCCTGCGCAGCCGCCGGCGTCGAAGGCACCACCGCCGTCCATCTTTGTTTCGGCTACGCCGACATGGTCGACAGGAAGCCCAGCGGCTACGATTTCCTGCCCGAGCTGACCGCCTGCGTCGCGCAGCAGATTGCCATCGAGGCGGCGCAGCCGAAACTGGACCTCGCCGTGCTGAAGGATCTTCCGGGGAAGACGGTGACGGTCGGCGTGCTGGACCTCAGCGCCGCCGACGTCGAAACGCCGGAGGCGGTCGCCGGCCGCATCCGCACCGCCCTCGACGTGCTGCCGCCGGAGCGGATCGTTGTCGCCCCGGATTGCGGCATGAAGTACCTGCCGCGCGCGCGGGCCTTCGCCAAGCAGAAGACCATGGCCGAGGGCGTGGCGCTGCTGCGCCAGGCGCTGTGACCGCCCTGCGGCCGGGCGGCAATGTCGCGGTGAAGGACGAGATCCGCGAATACTGCACACAGCGGGCCGGGACCTTCGACCTGTCGCCCGGCCATGGCATGGCATGGCGACCATGGCGGAGCGCGAGGCCTGGGCCACGCTGCTGCGCCGCCATCTGGGTGCCGAGGCGCGGCAGGTGCTGGAGCTCGCCTTCGGCACCGGCGAGGTGACCGGCGTGCTGCTGCCGATGGGCCTGTCGGTCACCGGCCTCGACCTGACCGAAGCAATGTTGTGCCGGGCGAAAGCCAAGCATGCCGGGGCGCCAGGGCTGCGGCTGTTCCTGGGCGACGCCGAGGCCACCGGCGAGCCCGGCGCCGCCTACGATGCCGTGGTCAGCCGCCATCTGGTCTGGACGCTTGTGGACCCCGCCGCCTTCCGCGACTGGCACCGCGTGCTGCGGCCCGGCGGCCGCGTGGTGATCGCCGATGGCGACTATGTTCGCCAGGGCGCGTTCGACCGTCTGCGGCTGCGCCTGTCGAACTGGCTGGCGACAGCCCAGGGGGCAACGAGCCCCGCCATCGACTGGGCGGCGCATGCGGCGATCCAGCGTCAGGTCTTCTTCCGTGAGGGCCTGCGGCCGCAACCGCTGCGCCGGATGCTTGAGGAAGCAGGCTTCACCGATTTCCGGCTGGAGCGGCCGCGTGGTCCGCATGCGGCGCAGCGACGCGGCGCACCACTGCGGCAGAAGCTGCGCGTCGGCATCTGGAACAGCTTCGTGCTGTCCTGCGGCAAGCCGGATTGACGCTGGAGGCCATTGTCCTTCCCGCTTGGGGACGGCCGGGACATCTTCTGATGACACCGATAAAAGCGTGTCAGCCACGCCAGGTTCGGCGAAGTGCGGATCGCCGATTTAGAAGGTGCAGACTGCGGCACGCCGCGTGACGAATGGTCGACCATGAAGCCTCGACCTTCCCCCCGGCAACGGCATCGATGACAGGAAGGACGTCAGCGCCAGCGGGGTGGCGCACCCATCACGGGCGGACGCTGCGTTCCTCGATCAGCTTTCTGTAGTTCGCCTGGACGCGCTCCGCAGCCGTCGACAGATGCGCTTCCAGGATGGCAAGCGCGGTGGCAGCGTCCCGACGTTCGCAGGCGTCGAGCAAAGCCCCGTGCTCCGCGGTGATGTAGCCCGGCACCGCCGCGGCGCCGCGCGCCACTAGCGTCGCATTGCCATATCGGTGGGAGATCGCGTGCGCCTGCTCGATGAAGGCGAGGATGTGGCGACGACCGCAGGGCGCATAGAGCGCCATGTGGAAGCGCAGGTTCCAGGCGAAGAGCTCCTCGACAGCGAATCCCTGCTCCACTTCCTCCAGCATTGCCCTGGCAAGCCGGGTGTCGCGGCTGGTCAGGTCCGGGATGGCCAGGCGCAGGGCCAGCGGCTCCAGGGCCAGCCGCGCCTCCCAGGCGTCCTGCAGCTCCAGGCTGCTTTCCGGCGCGACGACGAAGCCCCTGTTCCGCTCGAAGCCGACCAGCCGGACGCCCTCGAGTTCCCGGAGAGCTTCCCGCACCGGGATGGTGCTGACCTCCAGCGCGCGCGCCAGCGGCTCGATCCGCACCGCCTCTCCCCCAGGCAGCAGGCCGACGATGATGGCCTCGCGCAGCACGGCGGCGACGAAGGCCGGGACCGGCCTCTCGTCCCGGCCGACCCTCGCGGCGATGGCCCGCAGGCGATCCTGCCGGTCATCCATCTCGGATGCCGGGTCGGCGGCGGTGCGGGGCCGGGGTCGGCGGGATTTGAGGGCAGCGGGCGATGTCACGACTTTGATTATGTCCGATCCCAGGGGGCTGAAGGCAAGAGGCGGCAAGGACTCGATATCATATACGTTGACTATAAATCGTATATGATTTCTGATCCTTGAAGGAGGACACCATGCCCAGCTGCCATCACCTTCCCCTGGCCGTTGCCTTGCTCCTGGCATCGGCCCTTCCCTCTCCCGCATCGGCCCAGACCCAGCCGCCGCCACCCTCCTCCAGCGACACCCTGACGGTGGTGCGGTCGCGTGGGGTGGTGAATTGCGGCGTCAACAGAGGCGTGCCCGGCTTCGCCGCGCCGGACTCCACCGGCATCTATCGCGGCCTGGATGTGGATGTGTGCCGGGCGCTGGCCGCGGCCATCTTCGGCGACGCGAACAAGGTCAGCTACCGGCCGGTCACCGGCCAGACGCGGTTCCCGGCGCTGCAGAGCGGCGAGATCGACGTCCTGACCATGGAGGTCACCTGGACCTTCGCCCGCGATGCCGGGCTCGGCGTCAACTTCACGGCCATCAACTACTATGACGGCCAGGGTTTCCTGGTGCGCCGGTCCGCAGGCGCGCGTTCGGCGCGCGACCTGGACGGCGCCTCGATCTGCGTCTCCCCCGGCAGCGCGACCGAGCTCACTTTGGCCGACTATTTCCGCCAGCACCGCATGCGCTTCACCCCGGTGGTCATCGAGCGCGGCGACGATGCCGCCCAGGCCTATGTCAACGGCCGCTGCGACGTGCTGACGACCGACCGGGGCCTGCTGGGCGCCCGGCTCAGCGCCACCATTCCGCGCCCCGAAGAACACGTGATCCTGCCCGACATCGTCTCGAAGGAACCCTATTCGCCCGTCGTCCGCCAGGGCGACGACCGCTGGGGCGACATCGTCCGCTGGACCATCTGGGCGATGATCGAGGCCGAGGAATACGGCGTCACCGCCGCCAATGCCGAAGCGATGCGCGCCAGCGACCATCCGACCGTGCAGCGCCTGCTCGGCGTGGTCGGCGACTTCGGGCCGATGCTGGGCCTGCGTCCGGCCTGGGCCTTCGACATCATCCGCCAGGTCGGCAATTACGGCGAAAGCTACGACCGGAACCTGACGCCGCTCGGGCTCGAGCGCGGCATCAACCGGCTGTGGCGCGACGGCGGCCTGCTCTATGCGCCGCCGATGCGCTGAGGCCGGCTGATGACCAGGATTGCCGACTTCCGCTCCGACCTGATGTCCGGGATCCCGCCCGCCGCCCTGGAGGCGATGGTCCAGACAGCGCAGGGCGCGCCGGAGATGGGCTTTCGCGATGATCCGTTCCAGGCGCGGCTGGAGCGGGAGGTGGCGGAGCTGGCGGGCTTTGAGGAAGCCCTCTTCGTGCCGACCTGCACCCTGGCGAACCAGATCGCGCTGCGGCTCTGGTGTCGCCCCGGCGACTCCATCCTGGCCGCCACCGACAGCCATGTGGCGAGCAGCGAGGCCGCGAGCACCGCTGGCCTGGCGGGCGTTGCCGTCAGGCGGCTGGCGGGCCTGCGGGGGCATCTGAGCCCGGGGACGGTGCAGGCAGCGCTCGCCGCACCCCAGGGGCCGGGCGCCCAGCCGACCAGCCTGGTCTGGCTGGAGAACACGCAGATGCGGGCGGGCGGCACCCTGGCCCCGGCCGGCTGGGGGGCGGCCATCGGCGAGCTCTGCCGCGGCGCCGGGCGGCGGGTGCATCTGGACGGCTCGCGCCTCTGGAACGCCGAGGCGGCGACCGGCCTGCCGCTGGCGACCCTCGCCCAGGGCGCCGACAGCCTGTCGCTCAGCCTGAACAAGGCGATCGGCGCGCCGGCCGGCTCGCTCCTGCTCGGCAGCCGGGATTTCATCCGCGAGGCCGTCGCCGTGCGCGGCACGCTGGGCGGCGCCTGGCGCCCGGTCGGCTTCCTCGCGGCGGCCGCGATCGCGGCGCTGCGCGGCCGGACCGACCGGCTCGGTGCCGACCACCGCCGTGCCGGCCTGCTGCATGCCGGTCTCGCCGCGGCATTAGGCCATCGCGCGGGCGAGGCGCCGGACACCAACATCCTCCTCCTCGCCCTGCCCGAGGGCATCGCTGCATCCGACATCGTCGACCGGCTTCGCGGCGAGCATCTGCTGGCGCTGGCCCTCGACGAAGCGACGCTCCGCTTCGTGGTTCATGCCCGCATCGACGACCAGGCCATCGCGCAGGCGGTCGAGACGGTGCGGCGGATCATGTCCCACCAGGCTTCCAAACCGCCGCCCCCTTCCCCGCAACCGACCAGGACTGGAGACGCGATCAGATGGCCATGAACCGCCGCGGCTTGCTCGCGCTGGGCTGCACCACCGCCTTGGCGCGCCCTGCCCTGGCACAGGCTTCTCGCGCCCGGACGCTGCGCGTCGTCCCGCAGGCCGACCTCGCCAATCTCGATCCGATCTGGACGACGGCGGCGGTCACCCTGAACCACGGCTACGCCATCTTCGACACGCTCTACGCGCTCGACGACAAGCTGCAGCCGCGACCGCAGATGGCCGCCGGGCACGACGTCTCCGAGGATCGCCGCGTCTGGACCATCCGCCTGCGGCCGGGCCTGAAGTTCCATGACGGCGAGCCGGTACGGTCGCGCGACTGCATCGCCAGCCTGCTGCGCTGGGGCAAGCGCGATGCCTATGGCCAGATGCTGGCGCGGGTGACGGAGAAGTGGGAGGCGCCTGACGACCTGACCATCCGCCTGACGCTGACGAAGCCCTTCCCGCTGCTGCTCGATGCCCTGGCGAAGCGGGCGAATTTTCCGCCCTTCATCATGCCGCAGCGGTTGGCGGTGACCGATGCGAGCATCCAGATCGCCGAGATGGTCGGCTCCGGCCCCTACCGCTTCCTCAAGGACGAGTGGTCGATCGGCAATCGCGCCGCCTATGCCCGATACGACGGCTATCTTCCGCGCGAGGAAGCCGCGAGCTTCATGGCCGGCGGCAAGCGCGCGAATTTCGACCGCGTCGAATGGCACACGGTGCCGGATGCCTCGACCGCCTCCGCCGCGCTGGTCCGCGGCGAGGTCGACTGGCTCGAGCAGACCATGCCGGATCTGAACGCCACCTTCGCGCGCAGCCGCGACGTCCGCCTGGAGCAGATCGACAATCATGGCCTGACCTCCTTCCTGCGCTTCAATTGCCAGGCCGCGCCGTTCAACAATGGGCGGCTCCGCCGGGCGATCCTCGGCGCCATCAACCAGGCCGACTACATGCAGGCGGTCACCGGCGACGCCATCCGCTGGCAGCGCTGCGCCTCGCTGTTCCCCTGCGGCATGCCCTTCTCGCGAGAGCTGGGCGGCAACCTGCTCAACACGCCGCGCGACCTGGCCAAGGTGCGGGAGGAGATCCGGGCGGCAGGCTATGCCGGGGAACGGGTCGTCATCATGAACCCGACCGATTTCCCCTCCATCGCGCCGCTGGGCTTCGTCACCGCCGATGTGCTGACGAAGATCGGCATGAACGTCGATCTCCAGTCCATGGATTGGGGAACGCTGGTGCAGCGCCGCGCCTCGAAGGCGCCCGTCGCGGCCGGCGGCTGGAGCATCTTCCACAGCTGGGCGGGGGCGACCACCATGATGAATCCCGGCCTGAACGACTATGTCCGCGGCCTCGGCGCCGGCGGCTATTTCGGCTGGCACGAGAATGCCGCCATCGAAGGCCTCGTGGAGCGCTGGATCAACGCCGCCTCCGATGACGAGCGCCAGCAGCTGGTCGACGCCATCCAGACGGAGGCCTGGGCCGCGCCGCCGACCATCATGCTGGGGCAGTACTACCCGACCACCGCCCTGCGCAGCGACCTTTCGGGCCGCCTGCCCACCAGCATGCCGCTGCCCTGGAACATCCGGCGCGCCTAGCACCGCCCCTGTTCCCGACAACAAGCTCGATCCCGGAGGTTTCGCCATGGACGGCGCGCGACCCATCGTTTCCTCGCTCAACGGCATGGTGGCCGCGGCGCATCCCCTGGCGGCCCAGGCGGGCGCCGGGATCCTGTCGAAAGGCGGCAATGCCTTCGATGCGGCCGTCGCCACGGCAGCGGCGCTCAATGTCGTGGAGCCCGGCATGTCGGGGCTCGCCGGTCAGGGCGTCGCCGCCTGCTACGTGGCCGCCGAAGGGCGGGTGCGCATGCTGAACTTCGTCACGCACGTCCCGATGACCTTCCCGGAAGGTGTCTACCGGGTCCGGGAGGAGATGCGCCGCGGCGCCCACTCCCCCGGCGTTCCGGGCAATCTGGCCGGTTGGTGCGCGCTGCTCAGGGCCCACGGCACCCGCTCGCTCGCCGAGGTCTTTGCCCCGGCCATCGCACTCGCCCATGACGGCTTCCCGCTCACGGAGCTCAATACCCGGCACCTGAACAAGGCCGTCGACGTTCTCCGCGATCTCCCGCTCTTCGATACCTGGAACGACAACTACACCGGTGGGGCTGGGCAGGTCGCCCTGCACCAGGTCAGCCGTCAGCACGCCCTTGGCAGCACGCTCGAGGCCATCGCGGCGCGAGGCCCCGACCATTTCTATCGCGGCGAGCTCGGAGAAAAGGTCGTCGGCCATCTCCGCAAGATGGGCGGCTTCATCACCATGGCCGACCTGGACAAGGTGCAGCCGAGCTGGAGCGATCCGCTCTCCACCGCCTATCGCGGCGTCACCATCCACACGCTGCCGCCGCCGAGCGAAGCCTTCCAGTTCATCCTGACGATGAAGATCCTGGAGGCCTTCGAAGTCGCAACCATGCAGCCGCAGGGGGTCGAGCATCTCGACCTGATGTGGCGGGCGATCCGCCTGGCCGCCGGGGAGCGCATCTACACCAACAAGCCCGGTCCGGAGCAGCTGGCGCGGCTGCTCGGCGACGCCAATCTCGACCGGCTGATCGCCCGGGTGAAATCGGCAGACCCCCTGGAAGGCCCGACCGAGCAATGGCTGCCGCGGCCACCGGACCCGAACCGGGAGAACACCACCTCCTTCTCCGTGGCCGACCGCGCGGGCAACATGGTCTGCGTGACCCAGAGCCTGGGCGACCTCTTCGGCTCTGGCGTCGTCGTGCCCGGGACGGGCATCTGCCTGAACGATTTCCTCTACTGGGCGGAGGCGGATCTTCGTGGCGGCAATCCGCTGCGCGCGGGCGAGAAGCTCGCCTTCCCGACCGCGCCGACGATCAGCACTGTCGGTGGCACGCCTGTCCTGGCCCTGGGAACGCCCGGCAGCTACGGCATCCTGCAGACGCAGCCGCAGGCGCTGGTGCAGCACCTCGATTTCGGCCTCGGGCTGCAGCAGGCCATCGAGGCGCCGCGCACCCGGCTATGGGATGGGCGCCTCGTCAATCCCGAGAACCGCATCGATCCCGCGACCCTCGCCGAGCTCGGCCGCCGCGGCCATGTGATCGAGGACACGCCGCCCTGGACGATCCTGGTCGGGGGCATGCAGGCGATATCGCGGAACCCTGCCAGCGGCGTGATGGTTGGAGCCGCGGATCCGCGCCGGGAAGGCTATATCGCGACGGCCTGACGGCGGTCGTCGCACCTGTCAGCGCCCTGATCCCTGCCAGCTGGCCCTCGTCGCCGTGGCCGAGGAGCACGGCCAAGCCAATTCAGTGACCTTCCCGGACGTCGCTCACCGGCAGGGCGTCGCTCGGGGCTAAAGGGAAGGTCAAGCGCCAGCTGTGGGATTTCACGAGGCCGTTCATCCGACGTGGCCATCAGGTATCCGTCGGCGGCGCTGTCGAGCACCGCACCACTGGCCGGCGTGGCCCAAGCTGCCTTGCCTCCGTCGGAGGATAGCGACGGTCGCGACGTGACAAGCCAGTCCTGCCGAAGGCACGCGCAAATCGCCCTTGTGGGGGTACGATGTGCGCTTGTTTTGCAAAGGGGGAAGTGGCGGAGGGGATGGGATTCGAACCCACGAAAGGGATTATCTCCCTTTAACGGTTTAGCAAACCGCCGCCTTCGGCCACTCGGCCACCCCTCCGCAGGGACTTGAAGTTACACGGCGTATGCGAAGCCGCTTCTAGCGTCCCGGCATGCCGCCGTCAAATCGTGCAGACGGTCTGGATGCAAAAAACCTGGGGATAGAACGGCAAAGGCCACGCCGCCCTTCCCCAGCCTGCAAAGGTTACCCCAGATGCGCCGCCATCCCCCGCGCCACCGCTGGCCGCGCCATCATCCGCGCATACCAGGCGGCGACTGCCGGGAACTCCGCCAGGTCGACCTTGTGCCGCGCATGCCGCCACGCCCAGCCCAGGATGGCGAAATCGGCGATGCTCGGCTCCCCTTCGGTCGCCACGAAGTCGCGGCCCGCCAGGCGCCGCTCCAGCACGCCGTAGAGCCGCAGCGTCTCGGCGCCATAGCGCTCCAGCCCATAGTCCCGCGCGGCCCCCTCGGGGCGGCCGAGGAAATGATGCACCTGGCCGGGCATGGGGCCGAAGCCGCCCATCTGCCACATCAGCCATTCCCAGACGGCGATGCGGCCGCGCGGATCGGACGGCAGGAAGCGCCCGGTCTTCTCGGCCAGGTAGAGCAGGATGGCGCCGGATTCGAAGACGCTGACCGGCTTCCCATCCGGGCCTTCGTCATCGACGATCGCCGGGATGCGGTTGTTCGGGGAAATGGCCAGGAAATCGGGCTGGAACTGCTGGCCCTTGGTGATGTCGACGACCTCGACCTTGTAGGGCAGCCCCATCTCCTCCAGGGCCACGCTGATCTTGCGGCCGTTGGGGGTGTTCCAAGTGTGCAAGGTGATCATGGCCTGGCGCTTCCTTTGCCGATGTTCTGAGCAGGGAAGCACGCGCCGGGGCCTGCGTCAGCCCCGGCGCCGTCACGGAAGCCGGGCGGTCAGCCCAGCTTGGTCTTCAGCAGCTCGTTCACCAGGGTCGGATTGCCCTTGCCCTGCATCGCCTTCATCGTCTGACCGACGAAGAAGCCGAACAGCTTGTCCTTGCCGCTGCGGTATTCTTCCACCTTGCCGGCATTGGCGGCCATCACCTGGTCGATCACCGCCTCGATCGCGCCGGTGTCGGTCACCTGCTTCAGCCCGCGCTCCTCGACCAGGATGCCCGGGGCCTTGCCGGTCTCGAACATCACCTCCAGCACCTCCTTGGCCAGCTTGCCGGAGAGGGTGCTGTCGGCGATCAGGTCGAGCAGCTCGCCCAGATGCGCGGCCGTCACCGGGCTTTCGCCGATGGAATGGCCGGTGCGGTTCAGGCCGGCGAAGAAGTCACCGGTCAGCCAGTTGGCCGCCACCTTCGGGTCGCGGCCGCGCGCCACGGTCTCGTAGAAGGCGGCCGTCTCCTTCTCCAGCGTCAGCACATGCGCGTCGTAGGGCGTCAGACCGAAATCGCCGACATAGCGGGCGCGGCGGGCATCCGGCAGCTCCGGCAGGGCGGCCTTCAGCTGGTCGACCCAGGCCTGCTCGATCACCAGCGGCGGCAGGTCGGGGTCGGGGAAGTAGCGGTAGTCATGCGCATCTTCCTTCGAGCGCATCGACCGCGTCACGCCGCGGGTGGTGTCGAACAGGCGGGTCTCCTGCACCACCTCCTCGCCGGCCTCCCAGACCTCGATCTGACGCCGCGCCTCGGCCTCGACCGACTGCATGACGAAGCGGATCGAGTTGACGTTCTTCACCTCGCAGCGGGTGCGGAACCCCTCCCCTGCCTTACGGACCGAGACATTGACGTCGGCCCGCAGCGACCCCTGCTCCATGTTGCCGTCGCAGGTGCCGAGGTAGCGCAGAATCTGGCGCAGCTTGGTCAGATAGGCGCCCGCCTCCTCCGGCGAGCGCAGGTCCGGCTCAGAGACGATTTCCATCAGCGCGACACCTGACCGGTTGAGGTCGATGTAGCTCTTGGTCGGGTGCTGGTCGTGCAGCGACTTGCCCGCATCCTGCTCCAGATGCAGCCGGGTGATGCCGATCAGCTTGGTGCTGCCATCGGCCAGCTGGATCTCGATCTGGCCGGTGCCGATGATCGGGAAGGCGAACTGGCTGATCTGGTAGCCCTGCGGCAGGTCGGCATAGAAGTAGTTCTTGCGGTCGAAGCGCGACCACAGGTTGACCTGGGCGTTCAGCCCGAGGCCGGTACGCACCGCCTGCGCCACGCATTCGCCGTTGATCACCGGCAGCATGCCGGGGAAGCCGGCATCGATGAAGCTGACCTGGCTGTTCGGCTCGGCGCCGAAGGTCGTGGCGGCGCCGCTGAACAGCTTCGCCTCCGAGGTCACCTGGGCATGCACCTCGAGGCCGATGACGACCTCCCAGGTGCCGGTGCTGCCTTCCAGGGTATAGCTGCTCATGCCGCGGCCCTCACCGACGGGGTGGCGGTGAAGCCGGCGACGCGCTCGATGGCGCCGCCGACCGCGAAGACGGTCTCCTCGTCGAAGGGACGGCCGAGGATCTGCAGGCCGAGCGGCAGGCCCTTGGAGTCCAGCCCCGCCGGCACCGACATGCCGGGGATGCCGGCCAGGTTGGCGGTGATGGTGAAGACGTCGTTCAGATACATGGCCACAGGGTCGTCCTGCGTCTCGTCCCGCCCAAAGGCGGCGGTGGGGGTCGCCGGGGTCAGGATGGCGTCGACCTGGCCCCAGGCCTGGTCGAAGTCGCGCTTGATCAGCGCCCGCACCTGCTGCGCCTTGACGTAATAGGCGTCGTAATAGCCGGCCGAGAGCACATAGGTGCCGATCAGGATGCGGCGCGTGACCTCGGGACCAAAGCCGGCGGCGCGGCTGCGCTCGTACAGGTCCTTCAGGTCGGCGCCTTCCTCGCGGATGCCGAAGCGCACGCCGTCATAGCGGGCGAGGTTCGAGGAGGCCTCGGCCGGCGCCACGATATAGTAGGTCGGCAGCGCGTATTTCGTGTGCGGCAGGCTGATGTCGACCAGGGTCGCGCCCTCGGCCTTCAGCCAGTCCATGCCCTGGCGCCACAGCGCGTCGATCTCGAGCGACAGGCCCTCGACCCGGTATTCGCGCGGGATGCCGATGCGCAGGCCCTTCACGCCCCGTGCCACCGCGGCGGCGAAATCCGGCACGGCGCGGTCGGCGCTGGTCGAATCCTTCGGGTCGAACCCGGCCATGGAGCCGAGCAGGATGGCGCAATCCTCGACCGTGCGGGCCACCGGCCCGGCCTGGTCGAGGCTGGAGGCATAGGCGACGATGCCGAAGCGCGAGCAGCGGCCATAGGTCGGCTTGATGCCCACCACGCCGCAGAAGGCCGCCGGCTGGCGGATCGAGCCGCCGGTGTCGGTGGCCGTGGCGCCCAGCGCCAGCCGCGCCGCGACCGCGGCCGCCGAGCCGCCGGAGGAGCCGCCGGGCACCAGCACGCTGTCGTCGCCCTGGCGCTTCCAGGGGTTCTCGACGCCGCCAAAGGCCGAGCTCTCATTCGAGGAGCCCATGGCGAATTCGTCGAGATTGGCCTTGCCCAGGAACACCGCCCCGTCGCGCAGCAGCTGCGACGTCACGGTGCTCTCATAGGGCGGCTTGAAGTCGCCGAGGATCTTGCTCGCCGCCGTCGTCCGGATGCCGGCGGTGCAGAACAGGTCCTTGATCGCCAGCGGGATGCCGGTCAGCGCCCGGCCCTCGCCCTTGGCCAGGGCGGCATCGGCGGCGGCGGCCTGAGCCAGGGCGGCCTCCGGCGTCACCGTGATATAGGCGTTCAGCCGCGGGTTCAGGGCGGCGACGGCGTCCAGATGCGCCGTCGTCAGCTCGGTCGCGCTGATCTCGCGTCTGGCCAGCGCCGCACGGGCGCCGGCAAGGGTATAGTCGGTGGGAGCGGTCATCGCGGCTTATTCCACCACCTTGGGGACTGAGAAAAAGACATCCGCCCGGTCCGGCGCATTCGCCAGCACCTGCTGCTGGATGCCGCCATCGGTGACGCGGTCCTCGCGCAGGCGCAGCTTCTCGGCGCCGCCGCCGGCCATCGGCTCGACGCCTTGGGTATCGGCCGCCTGCAACTGCTCGATCCAGCCCAGGATCCCGTTGAGTTCGGTCTCGAGGCGGGGCAGATCGGCTTCCTCCACCCTGAGGCGGGCGAGCGAGGCGACGCGCCGGACTGTGGCGGTGTCGAGCGACATTCTGTTTTTCTTCCGGAAGTGACAGGTCGGGTTTGCGCGCAAACGGGGGCGGACCATAAACACCGGCATGCCCATCATCAACCTGAGCGAGCTTCGCGCCGCCCTTTCCCCCGGCCAGCGGCTGATCGGCCTGGATCCGGGGAAGAAGACCGTGGGCGTCGCCCTGTCCGATGTCCTGCTGATGCTGGCCAGCCCCTATCGCGGCCTGGCCCGCGCCAAGCTGGCCGCCAACGCCGCCGAGATCGCCGCGATCGCGACGCGGGAGGGGGCGGCGGGCCTGGTCGTCGGCCTGCCGCTCGGCCTCGACGGCAGCTTCGGCCCGGCCGCCCAGGCGGCCAAGGACTGGGCGATCGCCCTGTCGGCCGCGACCGGCCTGCCGGCGGCGCTGTGGGACGAGCGGCTGTCCTCGGCGGCCGTCAACCGCATGCTGATCGAGGAGGCCGACCTGACCCGCGCCAAGCGGGCCAAGGCGGTCGATGCAGCGGCGGCCGCCTATATGCTGCAGGCGGCGCTCGACGCCTCGGCGGGTGCGGCCTCATTGCCACGGTGACATCCGCCGTTCACGCTTCTGTCAACCTTACCCTGGCGCAACCGCAACCGATCGGTCAGATTGCACCATCGCGGTAGCACAAGGTCCGGCATGGCAGAGGATCGCCTGGCATCGCTGATCGGGGATATCTACGCCTTGGCCACCGGCCCGGGGGGCGGGCGTGGCTGGCCCGGTATCATCGACGACGTCGCCGAGATGGTCGGCGCGCAGACGGCGGCGCTGCATCTGAGCGACCCGCGGCAGCAGCGCACCGCGGTGCTCGCCGCCCGCAACCTGCCGGCCGACGTCGCCGCCGACTACGAAACCCATTTCTTCAGCCGCGACCTTTTCCTTAGCCGGCAGGATTCGGCCCTGGCTGACCACACCCATCTCAGCCAGGAATATCTGAGCGAGGCGGAGGTCGAGAGCTCCGAATTCTACAACGACCTGCTGCGCCACCGCATGGGCAACGCCTTCTACGCCGCGCACAGCCGGGGCGAGATGGACGATAAGATGTTGGTGCTGGGCCTCGCCCGGCCACGCGAGATGGGCCCCTTCTCCGCCGACCAGTCCCGGCTGATCCGCCAGCTCTGGCCGCATCTGCTGCGCGCCATCCGGGTCGAGGACAGGCTGCGCAGCAGCCAGGCCGTGGCCGGCATCGGCTTTGCCGCGGTTGATGAGCTCGCCATCGGCCTGGCCATCCTCAAGCCCGACCGCAAGCCCCTGTTCATGAACCGGACGGCGCGGCGGATGCTGCTCGACCGCGGCGGGCCGATGCTGCAATCCGCCGAGGGCCGGCTGCGCCTGCAGCAGCCCGGCGGCGACGCGCTGTTCGCCACCCTGCTGGCCCAGGCGACCACCAGCGCCGTGGCGCTGCGCAGCGGCGGCTCGATGCGCTGCGGCCGCGCCGACGGGCGGCTGGCGCTGGCCCTGATGATGATGCCCTTCCGGCCGGAGGCGGGCGGCGGCGTCCCGCTCGGCCTCGGCGACCTGCCGGTGCTCCCTGGGCCGCTGGCCCTGCTGATGGTCACCGACCCGAATGCCCGGCCCAATCACCTGGCCGACCAGGTGATCGCCATGTTCGGGGTGACCCGTGCCGAGGCGGAGGTCGCCGCCAGCCTGGCCACCGGCCTCAGCGTCGAGGAGGTCGCGACCCAGCGCGGCGTGCGGCTGACCACGCTGCGCAGCCAGGTGCAATCGCTGCTGGCCAAGACCGGCACCAACCGGCAGGGGGAGCTGCTGCGGCTGCTGCTGTCCCTGCCCCGCCTCGCCGGGCCGGAGGCATGACGGCCGGCGCCCCGCGGGGCGCGGCGCAGCCTCGACCGGGCCGCATGCGTGACCGCCGCCCCGCACCCCGCCCCTTCCTGCCGGGGCCGGGTCTGGCTATGGTCCCCCGCCTCTAGCCGGACTGGTCCTCATGTTGCCATATCCTCACCGGCACCTCCTCGCCCTGCAGGGTCTGGAGCCGCCCTATATCGCCGATCTGCTGGATCTGGCGGAATCCTATGCCCTGCTGAACCGCAGCGGCAAAACCCAGCGTGACCTGCTGAAGGGCCGCACGCTGATCAATCTGTTTTTCGAGGACAGCACCCGCACCCGCACCAGCTTCGAGCTGGCCGGCAAGCGGCTGGGCGCCGACGTGATCAACATGTCGGTCTCGAACAGCAGCGTGAACAAGGGCGAGACGCTGCTCGACACCGCCTCCACCCTGAATGCCATGCATTGCGACCTGCTGGTGGTGCGGCATGCCCAGTCCGGCGCGCCGGCGCTGCTCAGCCAGAAGGTCGACGCCGCGGTGATCAATGCCGGCGACGGCACGCATGAGCATCCCACCCAGGCCCTGCTCGACGCGCTGACCATCCGCCGCCGCAAGGGCCGGCTGGAGAACCTGACCGTCGCCATCTGCGGCGACGTGCTGCACAGCCGGGTCGCGCGCAGCAACATCCACCTGCTGCTGGCGATGAATTGCCGGGTCCGCCTGGTCGGCCCGCCGACGCTGATGCCGGCCGAGGCCGGGCGGCTCGGAGTCGAGGTGTTCCACGACATGAAGGCCGGGCTGAATGACGCCGACGTCGTCATGATGCTGCGGCTGCAGCGGGAGCGCATGGTGGGCGGGCTGGTGCCCTCGGCGCGGGAATTCTTCCGCTTCTACGGGCTGGACGCCGCCAAGCTGGCGGTGGCCAAGCCGGATGCCATCGTCATGCATCCCGGGCCGATGAATCGCGGCGTCGAGATCGACAGCGCCATCGCCGACGATCCGGTGCGCAGCGTGATCGGCGAGCAGGTGGAAATGGGGGTCGCGGTCCGCATGGCGGTGCTCGACATCCTCTCGCGCAACCAGCGGCGCAACGCGCGGTGACCCCCCCGATGTCCCTGACCACCATCCCCGACACCCTCTTCGTCAATGCCCGGCTGCTCGACCCGGCCAGCGGCCTGGACGCTGCCGGCAGCCTGCTGGTCAGCGGCGGGCGCATCGCCGACCATGGCGGCTCGCTCGGCCAGCCGGAGGGCGCGACGGTCATCGACTGCGGCGGCGCCATCCTCGCCCCCGGCCTGGTCGACCTGCGCGCCGCCCTCGGCGAGCCCGGCGCCGAATACCGCGAGACCATCGAATCGGCCGCCATCGCCGCGGCCGCCGGCGGCATCACCACCGTCTGCGCCCTGCCCGACACCCAGCCGGCGCTGGACGACCCTGCCCTGGTGCAGTTCCTGCTGCGCAAGGGCGAGGTCACCGGCAGCCTGACGGTGCTGCCCTATGGCGCCGCCACCAAGGGCTGCGCCGGGCAGGAGCTGTCCGAATTCGGCCTGCTGAAGGAGGCCGGCGCCATCGGCTTCAGCGACGGCACCCGGGCCATCGGCAATGCCCGCACCATGCGGCTGGCGCTGTCCTACGCCCGGGCCTTCGGCGCCTTCGTGGTGCAGCACCCGGAGGAGCCGGCGCTGGCCAAGGGCGGTGCCGCCACCGAGGGCGAGCAGGCCACCCGCATGGGCCTGCCCGGCATCCCGCCGGCGGCCGAGGCGATCATGGTGTCGCGCGACATCGCGCTGGCCCGGCTGACCGGCGGCCATGTGCATTTCGCCCATGTCTCGACCGCCGCGGCGCTGGAGCTGATCCGCGTCGCCAAGGCCGAAGGGCTGCAGGTCACCTGCGACACCGCCCCGCCCTATTTCGACCTGAACGAGACAGCGATCGGCGACTTCCGCACCTATGCCAAGCTCTCGCCGCCGCTGCGGCGGGAGGAGGACCGGCTGGCCGTGGTCGCGGCGCTGGCCGACGGCACCATCGACGCCATCGCCTCCGACCATCAGCCGGCGGATCCCGACGACAAGCGCCTGCCCTTCGCCCAGGCCTCGGCCGGCGGCACCGGGCTGGCGACGCTGCTGGGCATCACCCTGGCCCGCGTCCATGCCGGCGACCTGCCGCTGCTCGCCGCGATGGCGCTGCTGACCAGCAGGCCGGCCGCGCTGCTCGGCATCGAGGCCGGCCGGCTGGAGCGCGGCGCGCCCGCCGACCTGGTGCTCTTCGACCTGGAGCGCGCCTGGAAGGTCGAGGCCGGCAAGCTGCCCGGCAAGGCGCAGAACTCGCCCTTCGACGGGCGGGCGCTGGAAGGCCGGGTGGTGGGCACCTGGAAGGCCGGCCGCCGGGTGTTCGGCTGATGCTGCTGCTGGCGGCGGCCGTCATCGGCTATCTCTCGGGCTCGGTGCCCTATGGGCTGCTGCTGACGCGGGCCGCCGGTCTCGGCGATATCCGCCAGATCGGCAGCGGCAATATCGGCGCCACCAACGTGCTGCGCACCGGCAACAAGAAGGTGGCGGCGGCGACGCTGCTGCTGGATGCGCTGAAGGGCGTGGTGCCGGTGCTGCTGCTGACCGCGCTGTGGGGGCGGGAAGCCGGGCTGATCGCCGGCCTCGCCGCCCTGCTCGGCCATGTCTTCCCGGTCTGGCTGGGCTTCAAGGGCGGCAAGGGCGTCGCCACCGGCGCCGGCGTGCTGCTGGCCGCCGCCTGGTGGCTGGGCCTGATCGGCGCCGTCATCTGGGTGGTCATGGCCAAGACCACCAGGATCTCCTCGGCCTCGGCGCTGACCGCCTGCGCCGCGGCGCCGGTGATCGCGGCGCTGGCCGGCGACTGGATGCTGGCCGGCTTCGCCCTGGTGCTGGCGGCGATCATCATCGCCCGCCACCACGAGAATATCCGCCGCCTGCTGGCCGGCACCGAGCCGCGGATCGGCCGCAAGACATGACCCCGGCGGCGGAAGGCAGCGTGCTGGCACGGCTCAGGCTGGCCCGCACCGAGGGCATCGGCCCGTTGACCTTCCGCCGCCTGCTGAACCGCCACGGCAGCGCGGCCGCCGTGCTCGAGGCCCTGCCCGGGGCCGGGCGCGGCCTGACCTACTACCCGCCGCCGCCGGCCCGCATCCACCGCGAGCTGGACGCCGTCGCCGCCATGGGCGGCCGCTTCATCTTCCTCGACGACCCTGACTACCCGCCGCTGCTGGCGCAGCTGGCCGACGCGCCGGCAGCGCTCGCCGTCATCGGCGAGGCCGGGCTGCTGCGGCAGCGCCAGGTGGCGCTGGTCGGCGCGCGGCATGCCTCCGCCCTCGGCCGCCGCTTCGCCGGCGAGCTGGCCGAGGAGCTGGCCGGCGCCGGCATCGTCGTCACCTCGGGCCTCGCCCGCGGCATCGATGGCGCGGCGCATGTCGGCGCGCTGCGCGCCGGCCGCACCATCGCCGTCATCCCCGGCGGGCTGGACCGCGCCTATCCACCGGAGCACGCCGAGCTGCAGGGGCTGATCGCCGAGCATGGCGCCGTGGTGGCGGAGGCGCCGCTCGGCACCGCCCCGATCGCCCGGCATTTCCCGCGCCGCAACCGCATCATCGCCGGCCTCAGCCTGGGCGTGGTGGTGGTCGAGGCGGCGTTGCGCTCGGGCACGCTGATGACCGCGCGGCTGGCCCTCGATGCCGGGCGGGAGGTCTTCGCGGTGCCCGGCAGCCCGCTGGATCCGCGCTGCGCCGGCGGCAACGACCTGCTGCGCCAGGGGGCCTGGCTGACCGAACGGGCCGATGACGTTCTCGCGAATTTGCCCCAGGCGCCGCGCGAAACGCCCCTGCTGGCGCCGCGTCCGCCGCCCAAAATAGTGCCCGAAGCGCCGCCGCCGCCGCCGGACGGGGCCGACCCGGCCGCGCAACTGCTTGATCTGATAGGGGCTTCGCCGGTTGTGGTTGACGAGTTGATGCGACGCTGCCACCTCTCTGCCGCTGCGGTGCAGGCCCTGCTGTTCGAACTCGAGCTGGAGGGACGGATCGCGATCCTGCCGGGAAACCGGGTTGTCCGCAGCGGATTACGTTAAAAGCATCACCTGAGCAGTTCAGCAGCCCCGCCCCCGGGCAGTTCCGTCCGGGGGTGACAGAGAGAGCGCACCGCACCCGCCATGACCGACGTCGTCGTCGTCGAATCGCCGGCCAAGGCGAAGACCATCAACAAGTATCTCGGGCAGGACTTCACCGTCCTGGCGAGCTTCGGCCACGTGCGCGACCTGCCCGCCAAGGATGGCAGCGTCCGCCCGGACGAGGACTTCGCCATGGACTGGCTGGCGGAGGACCGTGGCGAGAGGCAGGTGGCGGCCATCGCCAAGGCCGTGAAGGGCGCGCGCAACCTCTACCTCGCCACCGATCCGGATCGCGAGGGCGAGGCGATCTCCTGGCACGTCCAGGAGATGCTGCGGCAGAAGGGCGCGCTGAAGGGCGTGACCGTCCACCGCATCACCTTCAACGAGATCACCAAGCGGGCCATCCAGCATGCGGTGGCCCACCCGCGGGAGCTCGACACCCCGCTGATCGACGCCTATCTGGCGCGGCGCGCGCTGGACTACCTGGTGGGCTTCACCCTGTCCCCCGTGCTGTGGCGCAAGCTGCCGGGCAGCCGCTCGGCCGGCCGCGTGCAGTCGGTCGCCCTGCGGCTGATCTGCGAGCGCGAGGCCGAGATCGAGATCTTCCGGGCGCGCGAGTACTGGACCGTCGAGGGGCGCTTCCTGACCGCCGCCGGCGCGCCCTTCTCCGCCCGGCTGACGCATCTGGAGGGCAAGCGGCTCGACCAGTTCGACCTGAACGACGAGGCCAGCGCCAGCCGCGCCAAGGCCGCCGTCGAGGCCGGCAGCTTCTCCATCGGCAGCGTCGAGAAGAAGCGCACCCGCCGCAACCCGCCGCCGCCTTTCACCACCTCGACCCTGCAGCAGGAGGCCTCGCGCAAGCTGGGCTTCGGCGCGCAGCAGACCATGCGCCAGGCGCAGCAGCTCTACGAGGGCGTCGACATCCAGGGCGAGACCGTCGGCCTGATCACCTACATGCGGACCGACGGCGTGCAGATGGCGCGGGAAGCGATGTTCGCCATCCGCGACCATGTGAGCTCCGCCTTCGGCCCCGACTATGTGCCGGCCGCGCCCCGCGAATATTCCTCCAAGGCGAAGAATGCCCAGGAGGCGCATGAGGCGATCCGCCCCACCGACGTGACCCGCACGCCGGAGCAGGTCGCCCGCTTCCTGTCGCCCGAGCAGCGCCGCCTCTACGAGCTGGTCTGGAAGCGTGCGGTCGCCAGCCAGATGCAGTCGGCGGAGCTGGACCAGACGGGGGTCGAGCTGGTCGAGCCCGCGGGCAAGACCAGGCTGCGCGCCACCGGCAGCGTCATCGCCTTCGACGGCTTCCTGAAGCTGTATCGCGAGGATGTGGACGACGCGCCCACGGGTGCCGCCTCCAGCGAGGAGGATGACAGCCGTACCCTGCCGCCGATGCGCGAGAAGGACCCGGCGAAGCTGACCGCGGCCCAGGCCGACCAGCACTTCACCCAGCCGCCGCCGCGCTATTCGGAGGCCAGCCTGGTGAAGAAGATGGAGGAGCTCGGCATCGGCCGCCCCTCCACCTATGCCTCGATCCTGCAGACGCTGCAGGACCGCGACTACGTCAAGATCGACAAGCGGCGCTTCTATCCCGAGGATCGCGGCCGGCTGGTCACCGCCTTCCTGGTGAATTTCTTCGAGAAATACGTCGATAGCGGCTTCACCGCGACGCTCGAGGAGCAGCTCGACGACATCTCCGGCGGCCGGGCCGACTGGCGCGCGGTGATGCGCGCCTTCTGGGAGGACTTCAACGCCGCGGTTCTGGCCACCAAGGACCTCACCATCAGCGCCGTCATCGACGCGCTGGACGAGGAGCTGGGCCAGCACTTCTTCCCGGCGCCGGCCGAAGGCGGCGACCCGCGTGCCTGCCCGGCCTGCGGCAATGGCCGGATGGGCCTGCGGCTCGGCCGCAACGGCGCCTTCATCGGCTGCTCCAACTATCCGGAATGCCGCCACACCCGGCCGCTGTCGGTGGCCGGCGCCGAGGCGGAGGGCGAGGGCGCGCTGAATGGCGGCATCAAGGAGCTGGGCACCGACCCGGTCTCTGGCGCCCAGGTGACGCTGCGCCGCGGCCCCTATGGCCTCTATGTCCAGCTCGGCGAGGGCACCACCGACGCCAAGGGCAAGGCGGTGAAGCCCAAGCGCACCAGCCTGGCGCGCGGCATGGAGCCGGATTCGATCGACCTGGAGCGCGGCCTGGCGCTGCTCTCCCTGCCCCGTATCATCGGCCCGCATCCCGAGACCGGCGACGAGATCACCACCGCCATCGGCCGCTTCGGCCCCTACGTGAAGATGGGCAGCATCTTCAAGTCGATCGATAAGGATGACGATGTCCTCAGCATCGGCATCAACCGCGCCGTCGCCCTGCTGGCCGATGCCAAGGCCAAGGTGCGCGGCCTGGGCCCGCATCCGAAGGATGGCGAGCCGGTCGAGGTGAAGCGCGGCCGCTTCGGCCCCTATGCCCAGCATGCCGGCATGGTGGCCAGCCTGCCGCGCGGCACCCAGATGGAAGAGGTGACGCTGGAGCAGGCGGTGCTGCTGCTGGCCGAGAAGGGCAAGAAGCTGCCGCCGCTCGGCAAGAAGGGCCCGGCCAGCAAGGCCAAGAGCAAGGCGAAGCCCGCCGCCGAGGCGGCTGACGCGGCGCCGAAGCCGAAGCCCGCGCGCAAGGCGCCCGCCAAGACGGCGACCAAGGCGGCCCCCGCCAAGGCCGCCGCGGCCAAGACCACCGCCGCCCGCCCCAAGGCCGCCGCCAAGGCGCCGGCCAAGGCCAAGGCTTGAGCGGGCCCGGGGACACGCCCCCGGAAGCGCGGGCCGCCGATCCTGCTTCGGCGGCCCCGCCCTTGCCCTCGCGCGAGGCGCTGCGGCGCTTCCTGCGCGAGACGCCCGGCCGCCCCGACAAGAGCGACATCGCCCGGCATTTCGGCCTGACCACCGAGCAGCGCCCGGCGCTGCGCGACCTGCTGAAGGAGCTGGAGCGCGAAGGCGTGCTGTTCCAGGCCGGCCGCAAGCCGCAGCCCCCCGGCCGCCTGCCCGAGATGGCGCCGGTCGAGGTCTTCGGCACCGATGCCGATGGCGATCCCCTGGCGCGCCCGCTGGCCTGGGAAGGCGGCGGCCGCGCGCCGCTGGTCTATATGCGCCCCGAGCGTCCCGGCCAGCCGGCCCTGGCCCCCGGCGAGCGGGTGGTGGCGCGGCTGAAGCCGATCGGCCCCGGCCGCTACGAGGGCCGCACCTTCAAGCGGCTGGGCATGGGGGCGCCGGCGCGCCTGCTCGGCGTCTATCGCGACGGCAGGCTGCAGCCGACCGACAAGCGTGCCCGCGCCGAATGGAGCGTGGCGCCCGAGGACCGGCTCGGCGCCGAGGATGGCGACCTGGTGCTGGCCGAGCCGCTGCCCGGCAACCCCTTCGGCCTCAGCCCGGCGCGCGTCACCGAGCGGCTCGGCCCGATGGACGCGCCGCGCGCCGTGTCCTTGCTGTGCATCCATGCGCATCGGATTCCCGACAGCTTCGATCAGGCGGCGCTGGACGAGGCCGCCGCCGCGCAACCCGTCGATCTGGCCGGCCGCACCGACCTGCGCGACCTGCCGCTGGTCACCATCGATGGCGACGACGCCCGCGATTTCGACGACGCAGTCTGGGCCGAACCCGACAGCGCCGGCTGGAAGCTGGTCGTCGCCATCGCCGACGTTGCTCACTATGTCCGCCCGGGCAGCGCGCTCGATCGCGCCGCCTGGGGCCGCGGCAACAGCGTCTATTTCCCCGACCGCGTCGTGCCGATGCTGCCCGAGGCGCTGTCCAACGGCCTGTGCAGCCTGCGGCCGGGCGAGGAGCGCGGCTGCCTCTTCGTCGAGATGCGCTTCGATGCCCAGGGCCAGAAGCAGGCGCACCGCTTCGGCCGCGGGCTGATGCGCTCGGCGGCGCGGCTGACCTATGAGGAAGTCCAGGCGACCCGCACCCCCGGCGCGCCACAGCCCGAGGTCGCTGGCCAGATCGCACATCTCTACGGCGCCTTCGCCGTGCTGCAGGCGGCGCGCGAGCGGCGCGGCACCCTCGACCTCGACCTGCCGGAGCGGCGCGTGGTGATGGATGCCGATGGCGAGGTGCGCGACGTGCTGCCGCGCGCCCGCCTCGACTCGCACCGGCTGATCGAGGAATTCATGGTCGCCGCCAATGTCTGCGCCGCCGAGGAGCTGGAGCGGCTGCGCCAGCCCTGCCTCTACCGCGTGCATGACCGGCCCTCGGACCAGAAGCTGGAGGCGCTGCGGCAGTTCCTCGATTCGCTGGAGCTCGACCTGCCCGCCGCCGGCGAGCTGCGCCCGCGCCACTTCGCCGCCCTCCTCGACCGCATGCGCGAGCGCCCCGAGGCGCGGCTGCTGCACGAGACGGTGCTGCGCGCACAGTCGCAGGCCGCCTATAGCCCCGAGAATATCGGCCATTTCGGCCTGGCGCTGTCGCGCTACGCCCACTTTACCAGCCCGATCCGGCGCTATGCCGACCTCGTCGTGCACCGCGCCTTGGTGCGCGGCTTGAAGCTCGGCGACGACGGGCTGCAGGACGCCGAGATTGAGCGCCTGCCCGACACCGCCGAGCACATTACCCGCACCGAGCGCCGCGCCGCGGCGGCCGAGCGCGAGGCGTTGGAGCGCTACCTGACCCGCCACATGGCGTCCCGCGTCGGCAGCATGTTCGCCGCGCGGATTTCAGGGGTGACACGCTTCGGTCTCTTCGTCACGGTTGAGGAGAATGGCGCGAGCGGACTCGTGCCATCGTCATCCCTGCCGGACGATCAATGGACTTACGAGGAAGCCGAGCACCGGCTTTCCGGCCGCTCTACGCGTCTTGCCTTCACCCTGGGGCAGGCCGTGGAACTGCGCCTGGCCGAGGCCGTGCCGCTGACCGGCGGCCTGCGCTTCCAGCTGCTGGAGGGGGTGGCGCCAGCGCCGGGGGCCCGGCGCAGCCGGGTGCGGCGGGCGCCGCCGAAGAAGACCGCCTCGTCGAGCCAGCAGGGAGCCGCCGGGCGCGGCCCAGGCCGGCGCTAGGCACGGTCGCCCTGCCCCCGGCGCGCGCCGCGCGCCCCAGCCTGCCGGCCCTGCTGCGCGGCATGGCCGCGCTCCTCCTCGTCCTGCTGCTGGCCAGCCTGCTGACGCCGGCCTCGGCGCAGGGCGAATCGCCCTTCTCCCGCCCGCAGTTGCGCGGTGTGCTGCGCGAGGCCTTCACCGCCATCATCGACCGCCACCTGGAAGCCGCGGCGCCGGGCGACCTGGCGCTGTGGTCGCTGCGCGGCCTCGGCGCGCTGGACACCAGCCTGGTGGCCGATGTGCAGGACGGCATGTTGCGGCTGCGCCAGGGGCCCGGCGTGCTGCGCGAGGCGCCGCTGCCCGGCCGCCCGACCGCCATCCCGCCGGAGGCGGCCGCGCGCGGCCGCCCGCTTGTGGCGCAGCCCGCAGCCCTGCCGCCCGCCGCCATGCCCGACCTGCTGGCCGACAGCCTGTCGCAATTCTACGCCGAGGCCTGGCAGGCCTCCCCCGCGCTGCGCCGCGCCGGCATGGAAGGGCTGCTGCAGGCGGGCTTCGACGAGGTCTTCAACCACCTCGACCCCTATAGCCGCTACATCACCGCCGAGGAGGCCTGGCAGGCGCGGCAGCGCCGGGTCGGCCAGTCCGGCCTGGGCCTGCGCGTCGCCGCCGGCCAGCGCGACACGCTGGTCATCGCCACCCTGGTGCCGGATGGCGAGGCGGCGCGGGCCGGGCTGCGCGAGGGCGACGTGCTGCGCAGCATCGATGGCGTCGCCATCTCCGCCCGCCGCATCATCATGGCGGCCGAGATGCTGGAGGGCCCGCCGGGCAGCGAGGTGGCGCTGGAGCTGCGCCGCGGCAACCAACGCCTGTCGGTGGTGCTGCGGCGTGCCAGCCAGCTGCTGCAGCCGCTGCAGGCGGAGACGCAGGACGGCATCCTGTGGATGCGCATCGCCGCCTTCTCGGCCACCACCACCGAGCAGGTCTCGGCAGCCCTGAACGCCGCCTTCGCGCAGGCCACGCCGCCGCGCGGCGTGGTGCTGGACCTGCGCGGCAATCGCGGCGGCATCCTGACCCAGGCGATGACGGTGGCCGACGCCTTCCTGTCGGGCGGCCCCGTGGCGCAAAGCCTGGGGCGGCATCCGGAGGCGCAGCGCGTCTGGAACGCTGCCGGCAGCGACCTCGCCCAGGGCGCCCCGGTGGTGATCATGGTCGATGGCCGCACCGCCTCGGCCGCCGAGATCGTCGCGGCGGCGCTCGGCGACCGCGGCCGCGCCGTGGTGGTGGGCAGCGCCACCCTGGGCAAGGGGCTGATCCAGATCGTCATCCCGCTGTCCAATGGCGCGGAGGTGCTGATCTCCTGGTCGCGCGTCCTGGCGCCGCGCGGCTGGCCGGTGCAGGGCCTGGGCGTGCTGCCGGCGGTCTGCACCAGCCTGGGCGTCGAAGCGCTGCGCAGCGGGCTGCAGATGCTGGGCCAGGGCCAGCCGCCGATGGGCCCGGTGCTGGCCCGCGCCCGCCTGGCCCGGCCGCCGGTGCCGGCCAGCGAGGTCACCGCGCTGCGCGCCAGCTGCCCGCCGGCCGAGGGGCGTGACCTGGATGTCCAGGCGGCGCGCACCCTGCTGAACAGCCCGGCGACCTATCGCGCCGCCCTGCCCCGCTGAACCACGCTTCCGTCGGCCCGATTCGCGGCAAAACAGCGGCCTAGCAGCGGCAAAAGCCGCCCCCGGCGCAGCTTCCCCTTGACTGGCGGGCCCAGATGGCTAGGTTGCGCCATCTCGCGTCGCACCCGGGTGCGCGGCCTTTACGTCGCCCGGCTTGTGGTGCCCCAACGGCGCCCACGGAACAATGTCATGGCCAAGTCGAACACAATCCTGATCAAGCTCGTCAGCACCGCTGACACCGGCTATTTCTACGTGACCAAGAAAAACACCCGGAACACCACCGGGAAGCTGGAAATGCGCAAGTACGATCCGGTCGCCCGGAAGCACGTCGCGTTCCGCGAGTCGAAGATCAAGTAATCTGCTGCCGCGGCATCGCCGCGGCGAGGATTGCAGGATCTGCGAACGAAAAAGGCCGCATCCCCGGATGCGGCCTTTTTTCGTGGCTTTGACGCCGCGCTGCCCTCAGGCGACGTCGGCATCCTTCTTCTTCCAGTCCTCGGCCCCGGCCAGCTCCACCCGGTTGCGGCCATTGGCCTTGGCCCGGTACAGCGCCGAATCGGAGGCCGCCACCAGCGCCGCCAGATTCTGCCCCTGCCCGGTCAGCGCCACGCCGATGCTGGCGGTGATCGACAGCGACTGCCCCTGCCCGATCAGCACCGGCTGCTCGGCCATGGCCTGGCGCAGGCGGTTGGCGACCTGCAGCGCCTCCTCCTGCTGGGTCTCGGCCATGGCGACGATGAATTCCTCGCCGCCGAAGCGGGCCACCACGTCGACGGCGCGCAGATGCTCCTTCATGCGGCCGGCCACCTCGCGCAGCACCTGGTCGCCGACGGCATGGCCATGGGTGTCGTTGACCGTCTTGAAGCGGTCGACATCGAGCAGCAGCACGGCGACGGCGCCGGCGCGCAGCAGCCCCTCCAGGTGGCGGGTGACGTAGCGGCGGTTGCGCAGCCCGGTCAGGCTGTCGGTCACCGCCAGCTCCAGCGAGCGGTCCAGGTCGGCGCGCAGCCGCTCCTGATAGCGCTTGCGGCGGATCTGGTTGCGGATGCGGGCGCGCAGCTCGTTGGGATCGACCGGGCGCAGCACATGGTCGTTGGCGCCGAGGTCGAAGCCGCGCAGCACCTGGGCGCGCTGGTCGGCATCGGCGATCAGCAGCAGCGGCAGGTCGCGCGTCGCCGCCTGAGCGCGCAGGCGCGACGCCAGGCGCAGCCCCTCGCCGCCTTCCAGCGACAGGCTCAGCATGGCCAGGTCGAAATGCCCGCGCGACAGCGACGCCCAGGCCTCGGCCAGGCTGCCGGCCAGCTGCAGGGTCACGCCTTCGGCGGCCAGCACGCTGCCCAGCAGCTCGGCCTCGTTGACGTCCTCGGTGGCCAGCAGCACCGCGGCGCCGGCCACCCCTTCCGAGGGCCGCTCCTGCGGCTCAAAGCCGAGGTCGAGGGCGGTCTCGGCGCGCAGCCGGAAGGCGTCGAGCACCTGCTTCATGCGCAGCAGGGCGCGCAGCCGGGCGAACAGCGTCGGGTGGTCGACGGGCTTCGACAAGAAGTCGTCGGCCCCCGCCTCCAGCCCGCGCACCCGCTCGGCCGGGTCGACCAGGGCGGTGACCATGACCACCGGGATCTGCGCGGTCAGCGGATTGGCCTTCAGCCGCCGGCAGACCTCGTAGCCATCCATGCCCGGCATCATCACATCGAGCAGGATGACATCGGGCAGCCATTCCTCGGCGCGCTGCAGCGCCTCCGGCCCGGAGGAGGCCAGGGTTACCTCGTAATATTCGGCGTTCAGCCGCGCTTCGAGCAGGCGCAGATTGGCGGCGATATCATCGACGACCAGGACGCGGGCGGTCATGCCGAAATTCCCCTGCCGGGGGCTGTCCCTGCCCGTCGCCGCGCCACCCGTTCATCCCTGCCAGCCATCCGTGTCGTTCCCGCTGCTTGCCGGAGCTTGCCGACGGGGTCTTCCCATCGAAGCCGGGGGAGGCTGGCTGAAGCCTGGCTGCCCTTCGACCATCTCGATCTTAGCAAGATTGCATCGTCGGAGCGAGGCTCCACGGCCAGGCTTCGCGCGCCGGCGCGGCTCAGCCGTTGGAAAGCTGCGCGACCAGGCCGGCGAGAAACAAGGTGAGGGCCAGGTCGAGGAAGACCAGGCCGGCCGCCTGGAGCCCGCCCACGCCCAGCGCCGCGCGCGCGGCGAACCATTGCAGCCACAGCGCATAGGCGATGCCGACCAGGCTGGCGGCGGGCTGCAGCTCCACCGGCAGCAGCCAGCGCGCCAGCAGCGTGAAGACCAACAGGATCGCGTATTGCAGCAGATTGACCCAGTTCCAGGTCGCCACCAGCCGCGGCCAGAGGGCGCCACGCCCCATCCGCTCGGCCATCGGCAGGGCGGCGAGCGCGAAGGCCACCCAGCCGGCGGCATAGCCGGTCAGCTGCGCCACCACGGCGCGTGGCGTGGCCAGCGTGGCCCCGATCGCCGCGGCCTCGCCGGAAGGATCGCCCGGCGCCGCATCCAGCAGCAGCCGCATCACCAGGAAGATCGGCAGGCAGAAGGCGGCCGCCCAGAAGGAGCGCCCCGCGCCCTCGGCGCCGACCGGCATCCAGGCGATGCCCTCGACCCGGCCGCGTGCCAGCAGCAGCGCGCCGCGCAGCCCGGCATAGATCTCGGCGATCGGCAGGCGCGGCACCATGCCGGCGGTCAGCCGGGGGCCAGCCGGCGGATGACGCCGGCATAGAGGCGGGCCAGCGCCCGCAGCTCCTCCACCGGCGTCGATTCATCGGCCTTGTGCATGGTCGTCCCCACCGCGCCGAGCTCGGCCACGGGACAGTAGCGGGTGATGAAGCGGGCGTCGGAAGTGCCGCCGCCGGTGTCGAGCTGCGGCGTCACCCCGGTCTCCGCCTGCGTCGCCGCGACCAGCGCGTCGACGAAGGGGCCGGGAGAGGTCAGAAAACTTTCGCCGGAGCAGACGGTGTCGAGCTCGTAGCGCGCCTCCTCCGCGTCCAGCGCGGCGCGCAGCAGGGCGATCAGCGAGGTCGAGGAATGCAAGTCGTTGAAGCGGATGTTCAGCTTCGCCCGCGCCGTGCCCGGGATGACATTCGTCGCCGGATTGCCGACATCGACGCTGGTCACCTGCAGGGTCGAGGGCTCGAACCACTCGCTGCCGGTATCGAGCGGCTGCGCGGTCAGCCGGTGCAGCACGCGGACCAGCCGGTGCACCGGGTTGTCGGCGCGCTGCGGATAGGCGGCATGGCCCTGCACCCCGTGCAGGGTGATGGCGGCATTGAGGCTGCCGCGACGGCCGATCTTGATGGTGTCGCCGAGCACCGCCTTGCTGGTCGGCTCGCCGACCACGCAGACATCCGGCACCTGGCCGTTCTCGGCCATCCAGCCCAGCACCTTCACCGTGCCGTCGACCGAGGGGCCTTCCTCGTCGCCGGTGATCAGCAGCGACAGGCTGCCGGGCAGGTCGCGCGGCAGGCTGGCGATGGCGGCGATCCAGGCGGCGATGCCGCCCTTCATGTCGGTGGCCCCGCGGCCCAGCAGCAGCCCGTCGCGGATCTCGGCGCCGAAGGGATCGGCGGTCCAGCCGGCCAGGTCGCCGGGCGGCACCACGTCGGTATGCCCGGCGAAGCAGAGATGCGGCGATCCCGTGCCGCGGCGGGCGAAGAGGTTCTCCACCTCCTCCCCCTCCGGGCCGAAGCGCAGCCGGGTGCAGGCGAAGCCCAGCGGCTGCAGCGCCGCCTCCAGCACCGCGAGCGCCCCCGCATCGGCGGGGGTGACGCTCGGGCACCGGATCAGCGCCTGCAGCAGCGGCACGGGGTCCATGGCGGCGTCAGTCCCGCAGCAGCTCGTTGATCGAGGTCTTGCTGCGGGTCTGCGCGTCGACGCGCTTGACGATGACGGCGCAGTAGAGGCTGGGGCCCGGCGTGCCGTCCGGCAGCGGTTTGCCCGGCAGGCTGCCCGGCACCACGACCGAATAGGCCGGCACCTGGCCGACGAAGACCTCGCCGGTCGCGCGGTCGATGATCTTGGTGGACGCGCCGAGGAAAACGCCCATGGCGAGAACGGCGCCATCACCCACGATGACGCCCTCGGCCACTTCCGAGCGGGCACCGATGAAGCAGTTGTCGCCGATCACCACCGGATTGGCCTGCAGCGGCTCCAGCACGCCGCCGATGCCGGCGCCGCCCGAGATATGGCAGTTCTTGCCGATCTGGGCGCAGGAGCCGACGGTGGCCCAGGTGTCGATCATGGTGTTGGTGTCGACGCGGGCGCCCAGGTTGACGAATGAGGGCATCAGCACCACGCCCGGCGCGATATAGGCCGAGCGGCGCACCACGGCGCCGGGAACGGCGCGGAAGCCGGCTTCCTTGAAGCGGTTCTCGCCCCAGCCGGCGAACTTCAGCGGCACCTTGTCGTAGTAGCCGCCTTCCATGACGGCGCTGTCCTCCAGGCGGAAGGACAGCAGCACCGCCTGCTTCAGCCACTGGTTGACCTTCCAGCCGCCCTGCCCGTCCGGCTCGGCGACCCGCGCCTGGCCCGAATCGAGCAGCTCGAGGGCGGTCTCCACCGCCTCCCGGTCAGCGCCCTTGGTGGCGGCGGAGAGCTCGGCGCGGCGCTCCCAGAGAGCCTCGATGGTGGCGGCAAGCGTCATGGCAGAAACCCCGATCAGCACGAAATCCGTCGCGCCGGTATCGGGGTCGCCCACAGCGCTGTCAACGCCGCGTGGTGCGGACCGGGCGCCGAGGCGCCCGGCCCTTCCGGTCAGGGCCGGATCAGCGTGCCGGCGCCGCCATCGGTGAACAGCTCGATCAGCACCGCATGCGGCACCCGGCCATCGACGATGACCGCGCCCTTCACCCCCTGCTCGATCGCATAGATGCAGGTCTCGATCTTCGGAATCATGCCGCCCGAGATCCAGCCGGCGGCGATGCCCGCGCGGGCCTCGGCCACCGTCATCTCCGGGATCAGCTTCTTGTCGGCATCCAGCACGCCGGGCACGTCGGTCAGCATCAGCAGCCGCGAGGCGCTGAGCGCGCCGGCGATGGCGCCCGCCGCCGTGTCGGCATTGATGTTGTAGGTCTGCCCATCGGCGCCGACCCCCACCGGGGCGACGACGGGGACGATATCGGCCGCGATCAGCAGCTCCAGCACCTGCGGGTCGACATGCTCGGGCTCGCCCACGAAGCCCAGGTCGAGCACCCGCTCGATGTTGCTGTCCGGGTCGCGGTAGGTGCGGGTCAGCTTGCGGGCGCGGATCAGCCCGCCATCCTTGCCGGAAATGCCCACCGAGATGGCGCCTGCCCGGGTGATGCAGTCGGCGACCTGCTTGTTGACGGTGCCGGACAGGACCATCTCGACCACGTCGACCACGGCGGCGTCGGTGACGCGCAGCCCGTTGACGAAGGTCGACTGGACGTTCAGCCGCTTCAGCATGGCGTTGATCTGCGGCCCGCCACCATGCACGACCACGGGGTTGACCCCCATCTGCTCGAGCAGCGCCATGTCGCGGCCGAAGCGGGCCGCGGCAGCTTCCTCGCCCATCGCGTGGCCGCCGTACTTCACGACGATGATCTGGTCATCATATCGCTTCAGGAAGGGCAGCGCGCCGGCGAGGATTTCCATCTGGTTACGCGCGTCGTCGGTCATGACCCTGGCTCTCGTCCGGTCCCGTGTGGCGCACAGGCCTTACGGGAAGCCGGGCGAGAGGGTCAAGGGGCGGGCCGATGACGGCCCTGCCCCCGGCGGCTCTGGTCAGGCCGGCAGGGCCAGCGCGGCGAGCTCGGCGCGGAGCTCGCCCATGCCGTCGCCGTTGCGGCTGCTGCTGGTGATCAGCAGCGGATGGGCGGCGGTGTTCTGGCGGATCAGCTCGCGCACCTCGTCCTGGCGCTTGGCCAGGGGCCCGGGCTTCACGTCATCGGCCTTGGTCAGCACGATCTGGAAGATCACGGCCGCATCGCTCAGCAGCTTCATGGCGGCGCGGTCGCTCGGCTTGGTCTCGATCCGCGCATCCATCAGCAGCACCACGCGGCGCAGGTTCGGCCGGCCGCGCAGGAAGTCGAACATCAGCCCCTGCCAGTCCTCCTTCACGCTCTTGGCGGCCTGGGCGTAGCCGTAGCCAGGCATGTCGACCAAGGCGAGGCGGTCGCCCAGGTTGAAGAAGTTCAGCTGCTTGGTGCGGCCCGGCGTGCCGGAGACGCGGGCCAGCGCGGTCTGGCCGGTCAGCGCATTGACCAGCGAGGACTTGCCGACATTGGAGCGGCCGCAGAAGGCCACCTCCGGAAGCTCCGAAGGTGGCAGTTGCTCCAGCTTCTGCGCCGCGTAGTAGAACTCGCAGGGACGGCAGAACAGCAGCCGCCCCTGCTCGATCAGCGCCGCGCGCGCCTCGTCGTCGAAGGCGTCCAGCAGGCCGCCGCTCATCCCTTGGCCTTCGCCGGCAGCTTGCCGGTCGCCTTCTCGCGCTTACGGGCCTCACGCTCGTGGCGCATGATATAGGCCTGCTGGGCGATCGAGAGCAGGTTGTTCCAGGACCAGTAGATCACCAGGCCGGCCGGGAAGCTCGCCAGCATGAAGGTGAAGATGATCGGCATGAAGGTGAACAGCTTGGCCTGGATCGGGTCGGCCGGCGCCGGGTTCAGCTTCTGCTGGAAGAACATGGTCAGGCCCATGATCAGCGCCCAGACCGGCATGTGTAGCATCGCCGGCGGATCCCACGGGATCAGGCCGAAGAGGGTGAACAGGTTGGTCGGGTCGGGCGCCGACAGGTCACGGATCCAGCCGAAGAACGGCGCATGCCGCATCTCGATGGTGACGAACAGCACCTTGTAGAGGGCGAAGAACACCGGGATCTGGATCAGCATGGGCAGGCAGCCCGAGGCCGGGTTGACCTTCTCCGTCCGGTACAGCGCCATCATCTCCGCCTGCGCCTTGGACGGATCGTCCTTATAGCGCTCGCGGATCTCGGTCATCTTCGGCGTCAGCACCTTCATGCGCGCCATCGACTTGTAGGCCTTGTTGGCCAACGGGAAGAAGGCGAGCTTCAGTGCAACCGTGAACAGCAGGATCGCCAGACCGAAATTGCCGAGCAGCTTGAACAGGTAGTCCAGCGCATAGAAGAACGGCTTGGTCATGAAGTAGAACCAGCCGAAGTCGATTGCCTTATCGAAATCGGTGACGCCCAGATTGTCGCGATAGGCGTCCAGCAGATGCACTTCCTTGGCGCCGGCGAACAGCCGGGTCGCCATCACGCCATTGCCGCCGGCACCGACCGACTGCGGGGCCGGCGTGGTGAAGTCCACCTGCCAGCGGTCCTGGCCGCTCTCGGCCACATGGCGCCAGGCGGTCTTCAGCGGCTGCGCCGCGTCGACCGGGCTGATCGCCGCCAGCCAGTACTTGTCGGTGAAGCCGGCCCAGCCACCGCTGGTCTCCTGGCTCAGCGCGACGCCGGCGGCCTTGGCGCCCTCGTCCTTGGCATGGCTGTAGGTCTGCTCGTTCAGGCGGCCGTTCAGCACGCCGACGAAGCCTTCATGCAGGATGTAGAAGCCGGCCACCTGCGGCGTGCGCTCGCGGCGGACGCGGGTCCAGGGCAGCACCTGCACCGCCTCGGCGCCGCTGTTCACCACCTTCTGCTCGACCTGGAACATGAAGTTCCGGTCGAGGCTGACGAGGATCTGGAAGGTCTGGCCCTGACCATTTTCCCAGGACAGCGTCACCGGGCTGTCGGGCCCGAGCGGGCCGCCGCTGGCGGTCCAGTCGGTCTCGCTGTCGGGGACGCGGGTGCGGCCATCGGCGGCCGACCAGCCCCACTGCGCGAAATACGGCTGCAGCTCTTCGCGGGGCGCGAACATACGCACCTGCGGCGAGCCGGGTGCCGTGGTCTCGCGGTAGTCCTTCAGCACCAGGTCGTCCAGCCGGGCGCCGCGCAGCAGCAGGCTGCCGGACAGGCGCGGGCTGTCGATCTGCAGGCGCTGCGGCGCCGCCCGGTTGGCCTGGGCGGCCACGGCGGCGTCGGTGCTGCCCGGATTGGCCGGGGTCACCGCCGCGCTCGGCGTCGCCGGGCTGGCAGGCGCCTGCTGGCTGACCGCGGCGGGGGCCGGCGCAGGCGGGGTGGTCTCGCGCTTCCAAAGGTCGAACGCCAGCAGGATGCCGATCGAAATCGCAATCGCGGCGAGGAGTCGCTTCTGGTCCATCGGATCCGTGCCGTCAGGCCTTGGTGTGGGCCACCGCACGAGGCGGCGGGCAGGGGGAGGACGCCGTCGGCGGCGCCTCGGAGGAATCTTGCGGCGCCGCCGCCGCTGGCACCGGGTCGTAGCCACCGGGGTGCCAGGGGTGGCAGCGCAGGATACGCCGCGCGGCGAGCCAGGAACCCCTGGCCGCGCCATGGTCGTCCAGCGCCTCGATCGCATAGGCGCTGCAATGCGGGTAGAAGCGGCAATGGCTGCCGATCACCCCGCGCAGGGTCAGCTGGTAGCCGCGCACTGCGCCCTTCAGCAGCCAGGCTGCCGGATCGGACCGGAAGCCGCGACGCAGCCGGTTCATGGCCCGGCGGGGCCGGCGGCGACCGCCAAGGGCCCCGGCACGGCATCGGCCGGCTCGGCCGCCGCCGGCGTTGCCTCCCGCCGCGGCTTGCCGCCCGGCAGGACGCCCGCCTGGCGCAGCGCGCCGCGCAGATCGGCCTGCAGCAGGTCGAAGGGCCGGCCGGCGGTGCCTTCGCGGCCGACCAGGACCAGGTCCCAGCCTTCCGGCGCGCCCTCGCCCAGCAGAAGCCGGGCGGCCTCGCGCAGGCGCCGCTTGGTGCGGTTGCGCACCACGGCATTGCCCAGCTTCTTGGTCGCGGTGAAGCCAACGCGCAGCGGCCCCGCCGTTCCCGGCAGGGCCTGCAACACCAGGCTCGGCCTTGCGGCGCGGCTACCCTTGCCGGCGACGCGAAGGAATTCGCGCCGCCGCTTCAGGCGAGGCGGCGAGGCCATGCAGCGCGCGATGCCGGCAACCGGGCCAGGCCGCAGCTCAGGCGGAGAGCTTCTTGCGGCCCTTGGAACGACGGTTGGCCAGGACATTGCGGCCACCCACCGTCTCCATGCGGGCGCGGAAACCATGCCGGCGCTTCCGGACGAGCTTGGACGGCTGATAAGTACGCTTCACGACGCGCTACTCCGTAAGATCGAGATCGGGACCGCGCCGCCTCCGAGTGAGGAACCGCCACGGCACAGGCCGGACCGCCTGCAAGCAGGTCCGGCGAAGGTGGCGACGTATAGGGAGCCGCCTCCCATCCCGTCAACCGCAGACGGCATGGTGGCGGCCTGGTCGTCGGTTTACGCCAGAAAACCTGGCGCGACAGGCGGTTTTCGCCCTTCCGGCCGCGCTCATGCCGCCCCATCTGTGCCCCGCCAGGCCGCTGCCCTCCCCTTCCCGGTCCCCTGC
>NZ_CACSJM010000021.1 GCF_902706185.1 Roseomonas sp. 18066
AAGGCGAGATCCGTGCGACCTGCGCCTCCGTCAGCCAGAATAAGTCCGCCATGGCAGCACCTCCGGCTGCCATGGAATCACAGCTCCATCAGAGCGCAAGATCAGATTTAATAGGTCCTGAGCCTAGGGTGCCCTGCCCCTGGGTGAGTCCCAGTGCGGTCAGGGCCACCGTTGCCAGCCTCGTGGCCCTGGCGAGATCGCCTTCGACGCCCCCGCTCACAGCCGATGCGTCGCCGAGCAGCTCCTCCTCGGCGGCGCGTGCAGGCAGCGGCCAGGGGGCGGAGCAGCGAGACCTGCATGCATCACGGCGTTGAGTGCGCCTCTTGAACCAACCGCGTACCGACGGGCGAGCTCTTCAGCCATGTAAAGCCGGTTCCCTGGATGTGGCGGATATCACCCGAGCGGGGCCAGCTTTCCGTCTGTGTCGATCTCGAGAGGCTCCTGCCAACGCCGGGGGTCTTCAAGCAGGGCTTGTCCGCAGTGCCCAACCCCATCGAGATCTGTCCAGAAGAGGCACGCAGGCATGAAAACCGGTTTTGGTAAGTCCTTGACGCTGAGCCAAGCCCTAACCTCGAGGCGCCCCTCCCGGTTGCTGAAGCCCGCAGCCATGTCGGCCCGGTCGCCGCCCTCGAGCAGGATCGATGAGCCATGCATCACAGTCACCACATGCAGGATGATGAAATCCCGGCAGGATCGGAAGCTTGCATGATCCACTTTGCGCATGAGACCAAGCTCGCCAAGCATGTCCTCCAGATCCTTAAGCACTTCAGCGCCGGTGAATGCTGGGTTCCAAATGAACGCGCTGCCGAGATAGTCGAAGGTCTTGCGTTCACGGGGCGTAGGTTGCCTGCCCCCTTCCAGTCTCCTGACAGCCTGCGCCAAGGCGGTGCGTGCCGCCGCGCGCTTGAAACCGAGGCTCGCCTCCAACTGCATGTCGGTGGCGATGCGCAGGTTCGCTTCGGCGGCCTTGCGGATGTCGTCCAGCGTTGCGGGCTCCTGCATGATGCTGACGCGCAGCCACGACCGGGAGCTCGTGAAGATGTCTCGCGCCTTCTGTGTCACCGGCCCCTTCTGGCGTTGGTCGCGGTGGGCAATGAAGTCACCGACCTCGCGGACACTTGGACGGGCGCCGGGCCGGTCGCGCAGCGCGAGGAAGATACGGTCCAAATCGTCGGCACGGCGGATCCCCTGCAGCATTCGGTCTAGGCGTCGAGACAGGTCGTGATTAAGCATGTCACTGCTTCCTTGGAACTGCCCGTGCGGGGTCTAGGCAGCGATAGCGGTGAGGGCCTGCGGCGGCTCCCCTGTCGGCGACACTACCACTGACAGCCTCCATCGCGTCGGCGGATGCCCGCCGATGATGGCGAGGACCGGTTCCCTGCATTGGTACCTGCCATCTCGTGCGATCGCTGCCATCGTCTGGAGATCGCGTGCACTAGGTTCGGGCGAGACATTTGGATGGTAGTGCCATTCGCCGAGGTAGTGCTGTCCCTGCCGCCAACGCTGCTCCAGCAACTGCGTCAGGCCGCGGGTGCCGCGCACGAACCAGAACCAGCCGGATCTGGATCCTCCCGGCTTCGATGTCGCCTCCATGACAACCGCCGTCGAGCCGTTCCCGGTCAGGCGACCGATGAGGATGCCCCCTGTCTCGCGCTGCGCGGCCGCGGCGCTCACCGACACCATGGAAGCGATGGCGGCTTGGGTAACCAAGACGCTGAATCGCCCACTCGCATCCTGGTAAAGCACGTCCGCAGCTTCATGCATCGCGGACCTCGACCGATCCGTTCTCGTGACGTCGCCAGTAACGGACCCTGCGCTCAGGGCTGAGGATTGCACTTCGAACGAAGCGGGCTCCAATTGCAGCCCACATCTGGACGTCATCCGGCGTGGCAGGAAACACCTGGCTCCAGCACCCAATCGCCTCCACATGGTGGCTGGTGGTGTCGACATCCGGCACCGGCATTGAGGCGAACCTCTGCTTCGCATCGATTGCTAGGAAGGACGCTTCAGAGGCGGAGAATGCGAGGAGCCCCTCCGCCCGCCAGGTCATCGAGAGGCTTACGAAAAGCTTTTCGGAGCGCCAGTCGGCCTCAGCCATGGCATCGAGAACAGTATCCGAAGCTGTGCAGTCTATAATCACGTCATACTCACGGAACGCCAAGTCGGCTGCGCTGCCGGGGACCGGCGGAAAGCTTGTTGGCAGCGCTTCCACCCTCGCATCCGGGGCACATTCATTGAGCCGGTTCGCCAGGGCCAGTGCCTTGTTCCGGCCGAGGTCGCGGAGAGTCAGGACATGACGGCTGAGATTTCCGGCCTCCAGTTGATCGGGGTCCATGATGGCCAGGTCCGTCACCCCTTGGCGAACCAAGACCTCCGCAAGTGCCCCGCCCAGCGAGCCGCCGCCCAGAACCAGGACCCTGGCACACCTCACCCTGTCTTCGGCTGCCCCACGGCGCCGGATCTGGTCAGGTGCCCAGTTCGCCGTCCTGAGCCAAGTGAGTTCCTTTCGTTGCCGTGCAAACTGCCGGTCCCAAACGCGGCGGGACCTCTCGATCGGGCGGAACCCGTTGCGACCTTCGTCCCGGCGCGCGAACTTCAGCGGCCCCGTGACCAGCCAGTGCATGCGCTCCGGCTTCTCGCCGATGCGCTCAGCAAATGGGAAGCCCAGGAAAAGGATGCGGGGATCCCGAGGTTGGGGGCGCGCCCGAGATCTCGCCCCTGCCGCCGCGAGAAGCTCCTCGAGATCCATCCCTAGGCTAGCTAGGGTCCGCCTCAGTTCATCCCAGGTTGCTGGGATACGCCAAGGAGGAATGACCGGTATGGACGGAAGCCGGACCCATATGCCTTCGACGTCGCGCTTCCCTGCAGGCACCATGGCAGTCCAGGTGGCCCTGCGCAGCAATCGCCCCGCTTCATCCAGGAAGGCATTTACGACCCAGGTCCCCTCGGCTCCCGGAATGGCGGCTAGAGCGACGAAGCCCCAGACCTTGTCCTGATGGTCCCACCAGTGGAGGTCGCCCGGCATCTCGGCGAAACCAATCGTGTGCAGGGACTGCTGGCCTGCGTAGGATGGCAGTTCGTTGGGCTCACCAGGGGTGCAGAGTTCATCCGACGCTGCCGCGTCGACCCATTGCAGCAGGCGCTCCGCATTCCAGATGACCCGCGGCACCACGTCGGCAGGCTCATCGGTCCAGACTTGCCGCGCCAAACCACCGAGAGGCCGTGCAAGGCACACGTTGCCTGGACGCCAGCGCACACCAAGCCCTGGTTCCGAGTTGAGGGTCTGGTGACGGAATGTCACCCTGATCCCATCCTCTGCATCGGGGAACACGCGCACGCCGTCCTTGGGCTGCTCCGGCCCGAGCACGAACCACCATGTCGAGGCACGTGGCATGTGTTCGGTCTCGGACACCGACAGCTGCGCGCGGATCGGCAACTGCCAGCTACCGTCTTCGGCAACGTCCCATCCCCCCAGCACGTCGATGCGTGGGATCTGCGCGAGCATCTCCGCGGCCTTGAGGAGAACCCTTGGAACACCCGCGACGTGGACGGTCAGGCGAATCGCCCCACGGCTGGCGCCGCTGGCTTGATTGGAGGCGTGAACCCAGACCTTGGACGGTCGCCACCCTGCGGGCCTGGAAGCGGAAAGCGTGACCCCAGTAGGCCGCGCCAGAGTTCGGCGCTCTCCTGGGCATCCTCATTCTCCAAAGCCTTGCGGGCTGCCGATGCAGCTTCGGAGACCGCTCCATGGAACGCCACGAAGTGTTCCACGTCTAGCCTCTTGAGCACATCGTGCTCCGGCACGCCGTGGTCAGGCAAGGTGGGCACGATGCGCAGCTGCGCATGCCCCGCCCAGGTGTCGCGAATGCCCTCCATGACCTGAACGAACCCATGGGCCACGGAGGATGCCCCGTCCGGCAAGATGGTGCCCACCATGTGCTCGAGCGGGTAGCCCTTGGGATACTTGGGCAACCTGTCCTTGCAGTTGTGGCGCCACCATTTCACTGCGCGAACCAGGTTCACGTAGTGCCCGTTGCACCTACGGTTCTTCGCCGCAGTCCACCGGATCTGGGCGATGGGGTGCGTACGCCCCCACATGTTGACGTCGCGATCCGGGAGCAGGAGGGGATGGGGCTGCCATTTCTGGGGCGGTTCGTCAGCCAGCTCAAATTCACCGAGGGAGTTAGCAAGCACCCCCAACCGCGCCGGGTGCCACTTCTCGTTGAGCCGCCAGTCCTCTGCCTCCTCTAAGGTCAGCGGAGTCGACACCGCCTCGGACCTGTAGAGGCGAGCCATGAAGTCGCTGCCCGCATCGTCGGGCGGAAGCGCCGTCACGACGAGATCGAGATCGACATAGGAAAGCTCGATCCCGAACGAGCGGCCCTGCGGGCGCCACTTCCCGGGATAGTGCCTGTCGAGGAACGGCACGAACTTGTCCAGCGCCTTCTGCGGCGTTGTCCTCGTGTGGTCGAGCTTGGTCACGACCACGACATCGGCATCGGGACGCCTGTCCCCACTTGGTCGAACTGCTGTGGCCCGGCGAATGCTGCCTTGCAGGAACGTCGCAACGACAAGGGACCCCAGTTCCGGATCGCTGGCAAGGCGGCTGCGCAGCGTGACCGCCCCGGTCCGCCAATCCTCCTTCTGCTTCTCCGTCGGACGGATAGCGGCAAGGAACTCGTTGAACTGGGCCTTTAGCTCCATGGCGTCAGTCGATCCTGAAGGTGGGCATGTAGGTGCCGTGGACGCGCCGCTCGAAATCATACTCATAGACGACAGTCGGCCCCATGGCGGGGCGGTGCTGCCCAAGGAAAAAGGAGAATGCGTTCGGCGCCGTCACGAAGAGATGCACGACAGATCCGAAAGGAAGCCGGGCTGCCCTGACGGCTTCAGCCACCTGGTCCGCGATCACAACAGCATGGGCCCCACCGGCGACGGCGCTTTGGTTCGGCCCGTTGGCGGCGACAAGGTGTAGGATGCGCCCGACGTCCGGAAGGTGCTGGCCGACATAGTCACGCACATCGTCTAGGGCGTGGCGCGACAGGCTGACGGCCAGGGCGAGGTCCCTTCCCTGTCCGACCGCCTCCATCGCCGTGCTGGCCGGTGGCCCGATCTTGCCGTCATCGGCCCGCCAGACCGAGGTCGGCGCACGCCCTCGTTGGAGCAACTCGACATCGGCACCCGACTTGAGGCCAAGAACCGTCCCCGCCAGGAATGCGATTGACGAGTGCGCGTTCAGGGTGAGGCGAATCCGGCGGCCATCCGACTTGGCCCGTTCCAGGAGGCCCACCACCGGTGATCGGATCGTTCCGTCCCAGGTCGCGCCGTCATCCAGGTACCGGCCGCGGAAGTGTCCCAACAATGAGAGCCGATTGTCGGAAGAGGCATCCAGGTCGGCGGCCACGCCGTCGCTGAAGGAGCGTATGGCGACGGACAGGAATCGCTCCGCGCCTTCCTCGCGGAGCCACTTCTCCGCGATGACCAGCTCTCTGAACCCGTCTCGGTCCAAACGGTTGATCTGCCGGAGCTTCAGGGCTATCGCAGCTCCGTCATACTTGAATTCGATGTTGTCCCGGCAGGCGGCCAGCCCCACGACCCGGAAGCGGTCGTTGACCTAGTCGCGCATCTGCTCGAGCGTCTTGTGCTCCTCGTGGAGGTGGAAGCCCTGCAGCAGGTCGCGCAGTTCGCCGTCGGTGATGCCGAGATGTTCCCGCCAAAGCTTGCGGACCTCCCCCATGCGGCTCCGATCGCCACCTTTGACAAACAGCTTGTCAAGGCGGAGCGAGTTGTCCGCGTTGGACCGCAGGTCGCCCAACGGGTCGCCATCGGAGATGCGGTCCGTCGTTATGAGCGTGAAGGCGGAACCTGCGGCCGACTTCGCCTTGGCCTCGCGAAGCCTTTGAAGGATCGATACCTCCGTGCCACCGGTGAATGCAGGCAGTACGAGATCGCGGAAGCCAAAGCGACCCGAAGCCACCACATGGTACTTCACTTGGTAGTGGTGGACCGTCACGCGCCCGTTTGTAGCTCCGCGATGCGGGGGATCGTAGCAGACAACGACGTCGTCAAAGCCCTTGGGACCATCTGCCTCGTAGGAAACCTCGATGACGTTATGATGGTCTGGGTTCAGGAGCGATGAAGCATGCACCCAGAAGATCCGCGCTTGGAATTGGTCGCCTTGATGTCTGGGCACGACGGCGTTGGCCACGTCTTCTTATCTCCGATTTGCCATCGCCCCGGTCATCGAGGATGAACCGCGCGGGAGCGCGCCAGACATGAGCCCGCCTCATCGGCTAGCAGGCAAAAGCGTTAAGCGTACGATCGACGTTAAGGTTGAACGGGAGCGTTGATGGCCTGCTCGATGGCCTGACAAGACGCCATCAAGTCGGCGAAGGAAACCGCTGTCCCGTGTAGCAAGCCAGCGTCGCGCATGGCGACGTAGTCCTCTTCCAGAACTTTAGCAGCATCACCTTGCGGTACGATGCGGATATTTCCCCGCACCGCGTGGCAATAATCTATCGGGTCCCCACTGCTCGGATCCTTGGCTTTGAAGAACACAGCTTTATGCCGGGCGACGGCTTCGGCGAGGCCCCGGTCGTCGACCGCGTTGCGGTACCGGGAATGTCGAGCCAGAGCTGCCAGATCGTGCCAGTGCCGAGCGAACCGTTCCCCTCTTAGATCGGCCTGCACGCAATAGACATGCGCAGCGGTCGCCTTTTCCCAAAAGGTGCGTTCGAGAGCCATCACACGGGGCGATGCGGTAGGGAACGAGACTTCCAAAAGATGGGGCGCCGCATCGCATGTGATGGTGATCTGTTCAGCGGGCTCCCCGGTGGACCGGGCGCCGAACTCTAGCATGACGGCGGGCTTGACATAATTCGTGCCGCCGTTTGCCGTGGGCCTATAGTCGATGTGCAGCGTCTCCGTCGTTGCCTGGCGCAGGGTCATCTCAAGCCCGGCCCCGCTGATCGCATCTTCGAAAAGCGGCTTAACCTCTCCCTCGATCCATTCGGGAAGCTTCTGCCGAACCTTTTCTGTCCACTTTCGCGCCCTGGCCCCGGAAGGCGGCAAGCCGTCCCCTATCCCTGGTTCCAGTCCGTCCTCACCCTGCAGGAGATGCCTGATGTCATAAGTCAGGTCGATGTCTTCGGAGAACCGATCGATGGCGCCGTACGCCTTGGACAGGGAGGTGCCGCCTTTGAAAACCAAGCGCTCACCGAAGCGCGCGGTGATCACCCCAAGTGCCCAGACAACCCAGACATCCTTTTCCAGGAGGTAGCTGGGGCGGCCTGATTGGGCGGAGGCCGCCTCAAGTGCCTCCGCCCGATCCGCCGCAGTCAATTCCAGGAAGTTCTCAGGCAACCCTCTGGCCTCTCATCTCTACGCCGATCGACGCCGCCATCCAGGCAGGAAGGTAGGACCGAATGCCAATCAATGCTTTCCACTCCGACTGCGGCAAACTCGCATGCAGCCGCGCGGCGGCCCTCCCAACTTCCCGTTTCCCAAGCCACGCCAGGGCCCGTACAGCAGCGCCAGCTTCCGTACCCGGCAAGACCGTCTGCCATTTCGGGGCGTGCTGGATCTCAAGGGTCCGGGCCCCCAGCTTGAGCTTGCGAGCAGCCCCGGTGGTCACGAACACTTCCCGAACAGGAACCTGGGTGGTCAGCCCGAGACGGTTTGCCTCCGCAGCCCCGGCAGGAAGAACTGGCTCACCGGTAGCCTCGGCAAGGCGCTCCGCCACCTTGGCAGGCGACGGTGGCCGAACACCAAAGCGCCCCTGCACCGGGTGGACGTACAAACCACGCGCAGCACGGATCAGCCGACCTTCTCGCGCCAAACGCGAGAAAGCTTGATCAAGCGCTCCCCGCTCCCCCAGATGGGAAAGCGTCCTGGCATTGAGGACAGAGCCCTCTGGCAGGCTTCCGGCCTCGGTGAGAATAGACTCCATTACGGACATGTCGCACCTCTTCGTCAGGATTTATGGGCGAGTTTCTGACAGATTTCAAGCGAGGTCTTCGTCGGACGCACTTCATGGTTAGGCTGCGCGCCCAAATAAGTCTTTTTGATCAATGATTTAGACTTCAGCTCACACGTCCAGCGATCACCCGGCTCTTCCCCCAAGACCACTTGCCCGTCCGATAGCCCTTGATCTTAGCTCCGAAACGTAACGGGATGCCTCCTCCAAATCCTTTGCCTCTGCCAACCCCCTTCCCCGCCATCAACGCCTCAACCTGGGCCCCCGACACAATCTCCCTGTCCACCAGCAGGTCTGCCAGGCGCCGGATCACCCCCGCATGCCGCCGCACCACCGCACGCGCCTCGGCGTAGGCCGCGTCCAGCATCCCGGCAACGCCGCGCGCCACATCCGGCTGCTCCGCAAGTAGCGCGGGGACATTGGCGGTATCCGGCATGCCCCGCCACACCAGGGCGCCCTGCCCCTGGGTGAGGCCGAGGGCGGTCACGGCCACCGTTGCCAGCCACGTGGCCCTGGCGAGATCGCTTTCGACGCCGCCCCCGCTCGTGGCTGATGCCTCGCCGAGCAGTTCCTCCTCGGCGGCGCGCCCGGCCAGGGCCTCCCGCAGTGTCGCGAGCAGGGTCGCTGGAGTGAAAGCGGGCTGCCCGGCGCCCGAGCCCTTCCAGTGCACACGGCCCGCCAGTCCCCTCGAGGGGACGATCGTCGCCGCGATCACAGCGCCCGGGCGTTCCAGCGCCACCAGACCGGCATGCCCGGCCTCGTGGATGGCTGTTCTCCTCAAGGAGGCCAGCGGCGGGCTCGGCACCCTCCCCCTCACTTCCGCCTCCAAATCTGCAAACGTGGCTCCTCGCCGGTCATGCCGCGCCCGCCGCCGCATGCCGCGGACCCACTGCTCGGCGTCGGCGCCGGTCGAGCCGAGGCCGAGGAGCGCGAGGCGAGGCAGGTCGGCGTCCGGCAGTTCCTCGCCCAGGTGGTGGCGGAGGATGGCGGCGAGGGCCGCCTGGTCCGGCAGCGGCACCTGGATCAGGCGCTCCAGGCGACCCGGTCGCAGGATAGCCGGGTCGAGGCGGCTGGCGTCGTTGCAGCAGCCGACGACAACGACCCCCTCGCGCCCTGCAGCGCCGTCCAGCTCCTCCAGGAACGCGTTGACGACTTGGACGGCGTAGTCGCGCTCGCGGCGGCCAAACGTCGCGCGGTCGCAGAAGGCGTCGACCTCGTCTACGAGCAGGATGCACGGCGCCGACCTGCGCGCGTCGTCGAAGGTCCTCTGCATGGCTCCGAGGGTGGTGCCGAGGTGGCCCTCCCGCGCTCCCTGCCATCGCGCGAGCGAGCCGGTCACGAGGGGCACACCACATTGGGCAGCTAGCGCCTTGGCGAAGGTGGTCTTGCCGGTGCCGGTGGGGCCGAATAGCACTGCCCCTCGGTCCACCTCGCGCCAGGGCAACTTACCCCCGGCGTAGTCCGCAAGGTCGCGCGCGACATCCAAGCCCCAGCGGATGGCCTCATCCATCCCGTGCAAGCCATCCAGCTTCAGTGCCTGATCGTTGGTCTGCCCCGAGGCTAGCTGCGCGAGCCGATTGAGGTAGGCGTCCGCATCCTGGCCCGGTCGCCGGGCGAGCCACAGGTCGGCGACGGTCACCCGAGCCGCCACCTCTGCAGCGATGGACGCCGTGACCGGCGGGGCGCCGGTCAGGATCGTTGCCGTCTCGGTGAGCACCGAGGCATCCGGTAGGCCAATGGTTACCCGGTCGGTCGCGGCACGCATAAGGTCGGAGGGCAGGAAGCGTGCGGGCGACGGGCTGAATCCGTAGACCGGCCGACCACTCGAGACCACCGCGCGAACTGCACGGTTCCCTTCGTCGGGGCGGTGGTCGCGGGAACGTCCGTCTCGGCGGACGGCCACCCAGGGGGAGCTCGCACTCTCCTTCCCGGGAACGGGCCGCTCCTCCGGGGCGTCGCCGTCCCGAAGGATTCCCTTCGCAGCGTGGATGAGCTCCCGCCAGGCGTCGGCGACGGGTTCGACCCACTCGGCGTCCGGCACCTCGACAACGATCACGGCTCCGGGCTCGAGTGCGCGGTCCTTGAGTGCGGGGTCAGCCTCCAGCAGTCGCAGCACCATGGCGTTGGCAGTAATTTGGGCCGGATCGGCGGGCTCCGGCTGGCCGAGCGGACTGCCATCGGCCGCCCGCAGCATGGCGCCCCATGCCTCACCTGGCGACGTGCCCATATCGTCCGGCAGCGAGTCGAGGGCTTCCTCGAACTCACCTGCCAGCCGGTCCATTAGGCGCTCCCGGACCTCGTCATCCGTCAACGGTGCGGCGCCCTCCTGCTCCCCCTTCGGCGAGGTGGTGCTGGCAGCTGGCTTTGTGGTGCTTCCGTCGAATCTTGACATGGGTCACTGCAGCTCCGGCGCCGGTGCACTGTATTTACCGCCATCCGCCCCTGCCTTGCGGCAGAAAGTTCCCGGTTCACCGATGATGAGCATGGTGCCTCCTGTTCCAACGGCCCTACTGCAGGGGCGAAGCAACCCCGCGACCGAAACAGGACCGGAACGTGAAGGCGGTGGTCAAAACATTCTTCCGCCCAAAATATTTGCCAGTAACTCCGACCGGATGAGGAGCGCGCCGCTCAATCCCGGATCTTGCTTGCTTGCGATCCATGCATCCTGACAACGCCCTTGAGGAGACGCCCACATGGAAGACGAGCGGCGCTGGCGGATCGCCGAGGAAGGCATCCTGCAGATCGAGAAGTTCATCCGCCGCGGCAACATTGAGATGGCCGCCTCTTCCTTCGAGCTGACGGCCGACGGCCTCATAGCCTTCGCGAATGCCAAGCAGATGTCCCGCCTGCGCAAGCTCGCGTCGGCCCTGGAAATTCGCGATCCGGGCTGGGCCGGGGAGCCACTGGAGGAACTGCAGGCTGTTGAGCCTTCCCGGTTCGGGTTTCACTAAGGTCACGCACACGGCTCCGCCTTGCCGCCTACCTGTCCGATCCCGCTGCCCAGCAGCGCGATCTCCTGTAAGGTTCTATTGCCAATCGTCACTCAGGCGAGCGCACCAGCGACGGAGCATCCCAAGTGACCACTCGTGGGCAGCCGAACCCCCTCAATGCTGATGAAACCACCCGACCTTCGGCTGCTGCCGCTGCATCCGGTGTCGTCGGGCCGCTCCCGGTCGACGAGACTGCCCTCTCCCGCACCTGGACCGATCGCCTGCTTCCTTCCATCAAGCAGCGTGGTCAGCGACCGTCCGTGGGAGAGCGCGTCTGGGATTTCCATGACTTCCGATCCTGGCGTGCCACCGCCTGGGAGATCGCCGCCGACTTCTTGGACGAACGGGTCAGGGAAGAGTTCCGGCGCTCCCCGCCGGAGTACGTCGTATCCGACGACCTGAGTTGGCTCGACAGCATCATCGACCGGGCGACTGGGCGCATTTTGGACAGCAAGCGCCTCATGGCGGTGCGACTGGCCAAACGGTATGACTTCCTGCGCTGCTGCCACGCGACCAATGCAAGGGATTTAGGGCTCTACTACGGGCGGGGCATTCAGCCGTTGGTACCGGAGCGGGCCCGCGAGGCTGCCCGAGCCATCTTCCTCGATGGCTCCTATCCGGAACTGACGGCTGACGACGTTGAGGAGGCCATCAAGGCGACAGGCCATGGCCTCCGTGCCGGACGCGTCTTCTTCGAGGTGAACGAGCGTTCGCTCGTCGCCGATGGTGGCCATTATCTCCTCTATGGAAGCGAGTACCTTACAGGGATCGCCGCTCATCTGCGTGGAGCAGTTCGCCGCGACTATAGGCAGGCCCTCAAGGGACGCGGCACGCCAACCGTCTTCCTGTGCGACGTCCCCATCACCGCCCTCCGAATGGATATGCTGGAGGCCGCAGGAACGGTGCTGGAGTTCCTGTTCGAGGAGTTGCTGGAGGGCGACGACTGCGTCCCCGATCCACATCGCGGGTTTGGCTTCTCCATACCACAGGCACTGCCGCCGGATAGGATTGTCGGCCACTACCATCCCACTGGCGTGCGCGACCCGCTCACGGGCGGCCGGTAGGTCAAGCACGACGATCTAGGGGCCCGGGAGGAGCCAGTCTCCACCAGGCGGAAAGACGTCGGTAGCTCCACGCACTCCGAGGTTATTGCCTCCAGTGGGTCAAGGAACGACTCTGGACGCCCGTCTGACGTTCTGTCATCGAAACAATACTGCCCTGCTGACCAAGCCCGGTCACAAAGGTCAGGCCACCGGATGTCTGCCTCAGGACCCGGCTTTCTCGTCCATACTATTGCAGATGACTGTACTACGGCAGATCTACGCGGCAGGGAGAAAGATGACGATCGTCCCGCCGATACGACGCCGGTAGCGAACCGGTTGAGAGAGCGAGACCTACTTCGGTGGGCAACCATTGCATCCCGTGGCGCCGTCCCCTGATCTACTGTCAGCCCCCCATATCCGAGCTTTTCGCCCTCGAACCCTTGCTGGCCCGCATTGTGATCTGTTCCTTCCGCCCTTGTCGGATGGCATGCCGCATAGTCATGGGCGAACCGCAGTTGAAATGGGTGCGGCGTGCTTATCAGACCGTCTCAACGACCCTTCAGCCCCTCCTCGCCATTCAAGAGTTCGGCTCCGTAAACTTGCAGCGGCCTTCAAAGCCCGGGAGCAGTACAGGGTCGAGCAGCCGGAAAAGGATACAGCGGCTACTCAAGGGGTAAGCCAGCCAGGTGGCGGACACAAGCGACCGCTTCCGTTTTAGCAGCCTCAGGGCTGGAGCGTGGAACAGAGGCGGCGGCGATGGTTTCGCCGCCTTTCGTCAGCGTCAGAACAGCCCGTGCCACCCAGAGGCCTTCGCCGAAGGGAGTAGCTGGGTATACGGTGATCGTGTGGTCAATGCAGATGATAAATTGCGGCATCAACGAGAGCTTAGCTTCTGCGTCGGAAAAATCCATTGCAGCCGTGAAGGCGGCTCATGGGTTTCGTGCAGAGCAACAGGGCATGTTCGATTAATGGAGGCGATAACCCGATAAGCATGGGTATTTCTGGCGCGCCGAGATCATAAGAAGTCTAGCCACGAGAAGAAAGCGGCCGACTTTTCATCTGATCAGCAATCGTCTGATAATGGTGCCGGTTTGCCAAAGCTTGATGCAGCTCTTCCGCCTTCTTTTCGAAGCGCGTACTGGCGGCAGGAGCTTTTCGAACGTTCAAAGCTATCTTAGCTGCTGCATATTCTCTCATGGCCCTCTGCACGGCAGCGTCCCATTTCTGTATAGATGCCAGGACCTCCTGTGGCGAGGAAGGCGGTTCAGAGCTGCAAAGTTTGGATGGCATGACGGTTGCTCAAGAAGGTTAGCATGCGCCCAACTGCAGTACCTGCAGCGGAGCAGATTTATGCCAAGCTCAACCTTGCAGATGCGTTTTGGTTGCGAGAAATCGCAGAAATCTTTTCTCGCCGCAATATGACAGGATGAATTTGCCCCATTATGGGTCAGTGTCCCCAAGACGAGGGCTGAGGCATAGGAGATCCTGAAGGGGCAGCAAGGGCCCCCTTCGTCAACGACACGGCCGATGACCTGAGAACCTGCCGCCCAGCGGCGCACGCCCGCTGGAAGCCCTGCGGACGAGATGAAGGCCGCCCACGCCGACCTGAAAGCCCTCGACCGGGTTCTGGCGCTGGTTAGCCCTTCCATGGCGGTCGCCGCCGAAGGGCGCGGGCGGCCGTCGACCACAGCCGAGGTCGCAGAACAGACGCTGCGTGAGAAGGGCCTGGAACTCGACGACCCGCGCCTTCCCGGCCTCATCGACCGCGTTTCCGCGGCGATGAACCAGTGGGCCTCTAAGGGCAAGGTCGCTCGCACCGGCACCGCAGACGGAGGTCGGGGCGGTTTGTGGGAAGTCGCGATGCTGGACGCGTATCCAGGGCAGTCGGACGGCTAACAGGGGCCGCCTCCGACCCATCTCGGCCAACGTTGCGGGCAATGCGCCCCCGATGCCATGCTCCTCGACCCGACCTCCCATCCTTCGGGCGCGCAGGAGCGGAGCAAGCAGGTGCACAGCGGTTCATGTCTCTGTGGTTCGGTGACCTTCACCGTGGATAGCAGCCTGCCACATCCGAACTTCTGTCATTGCGGAATGTGCCGGAAGCACTCCGGGCACTACTTCGCATCCCCCGACGTGCCAAGGGCCGCTTTGACGCCGAATCAGCCTGCCCAATATGGCGTCCGCACGAACGTTGCGATGGATACGGAATGGACAGGATGTATGATTCAATCGCGAATCGACGCAGGCGCGGCTTCGTTATGACCACGCCCTGAGCCGCTACTGGAAGGGTAAGCCCGTGCCTTTGGCCCCGACTTCGACTCCCGATGCGAACGTGACCGACGCCACGCCCAAGGGGGAGGTCCTGGCCTCTGCACCTACAAACCGCGCGGTTCTACGGCTGCAGGCCCGACTTAAAGCCAGCGCCAAGACCGACGAGGCGATCACCAGCAACGACCGCACGCACCACAGCCACAGCCACAGCCGGTCCTGACCGGGCATCGCCCTGTCTCTCCCGCGCCTGGACGTCGTTCCTCCTCAAGGTTGCCTTAACGCTGCAACTTGGATTGTGACTACTGCTACGTGTATCACCATGCTGACCAAGGCTGGCGGTACATGTTCGAGCGCGAGGTCGCCCAGGTAGCCGTTGCCGCCTGGGCGCGCCGGGCGGGTCTGTTTTCCGTGTTCGACGCGGATGGTTTCGCGACATTGTCGCGGCGGCCAGCCCTTGCTCGCCTTCATGTCCATCGACATCTCGCCCGCCCGTCATACAGCAGAGCTCGGCGTACGGCTCGACTACCAGAAGTGTTGCTGTCGCAGGGCAGCCGCGGCCGGTGACGAAGGCCTGGACGCTTGGGCCGCCGAGATGGCCCGGCGCAGGCGCGCCGTCGGCCACTATCGGCTCCTGGATCACTCGGGGTACGCGCAAGGTGAGGCGTTCCTCAGCCACGTTCCTTGCTCGGGCCGATGCGCGCCGTCGCTCCGCCAAGCCATGCAGGTGTCGCGGTGGCAGGCACGGGACGGCAGGCAGAGCAAAGCACGCGGCGCCGAAGCGCCACTGTCGCCACCTGAAAGGACGACACCATGGACGAAGCCCATGCCCGCCTGCATCTCGAGACGCTGAGGCGCCACATGGACGGAGCCGCGACCGCCACCGAAGCCAAGGCGGCCCTGGATGCCCTGCAGACCATCAGCCAAAACAACTTGAGGGAGCACGTGCGTGCCTATCGGGACACGATGGGCTCGCACATCCTGCCTCCCGGCGGAGACCGGGCCTACTGGCTGCATCGCGCCCTGCAGGGCATCGATGGTGCCCTGGGAAACTGGGTTTACCCGACCTAAAGCGGCAAATGCGCGCCGACGTGCATCCAGGCCGCCGGTGCGCTTCTCAGGTGCCTTGCCTCGTTCACGCAAAATGGCTCCAATCAGACGGGCGCGTTAACCGCGCATGCGGAGCCCAGCCGCGCGCGAGGCCAGTCTCGCCGTTCCGTTCCAGCCAGGGAGCCAGCGCAAGGAATCGCGCATCTCGGGTTGCGCCCACAAATCCTTGTTGGGTCTCCCTTTGCGGACCGCCCCGCCAGTGGTGACAGCCCGCTGTTGCCGATGCCCTCGGGACCTCGTAGCCTATGGGTCCGGGCCGTCATCTGCAGGTGGCCAAGCCCGCGAGGAATGACGAGATCCACGTGACCCAGTTGCAGCAGCTACAGGACCTGCTGGCCGACGGCTCCGTATGGCGTTCGTCGGCGCTGCGGTCCCTTGGCATTCGGCCGCAGGCGATCGCCAATGCCCTCAAGGCTGGGCAAATTTCGCAGGTCAGCAAGGGCTTCTATTACCGGGCCGATGCCGGTGTGGACCCGGGGCTTGCCAGCTTGGTGGCCGGATGCAACCGCATGCCGCAGGCGGTCGCCTGCCTCCTCTCCGCCGCCCACCTGACCGGCCTCGCCGACCGGGCACCCGAGCAACCATGGATCGCGCTGCCGTTGAACGCCCATGGCAGTACAGCCTGCGGACAGGTCGGGCACCTGGTGCGGTGGAGCTACGATGGCGCTTTCGAGGAAGGCGTAGAGGAGCGGCGCATTGGCGGCGCCTCCGTCAGGCACACTGGCCCGGCCCGCACCGTGGTCGACTTGGTCAGGTACGCCAGACGCCTGGGTGGCATGGCACCGGCGGCCGCGGCGACTAGGCGCTTCGTTGCAAGTGGTGGAGCGTTTTCGGAAGTCGCGGATGTCGCGATGAAGTTGCGCGTTCCCGATGACACGCTGAGCAGGCTGGAGATGCTCCAGGTGGCCGTAGCGGCAGGCTAATCAGCCAGACTTCAGATTGAATCCTTTCCAATTAGCACAGCTGCAACGCCACATCCTCGATCCCGCGGCCAACGGCCGCGTCCACGAGCGACGAAGGCTCTCCCGCACGAAGCCGGAGCGCCTGATTCGGGGCGGCCACAGAAGTCTGGCGAGGTCTTAACGTTAACGGTTCAGCAACCTGCCCGCGCGATTTGCTGGCTCATGCAAGAGTCTAAGGAGTTGTCAGCTTCTTCGGCTTCGACGAACTCGGCTCGGGCAGTGCTAAGCCGGTGGGAAGCCAATGAGACAACTTCCATAGCATGGTCTCATCCAAACGGCAAAGCTGCGGCTCAGGATGTCGTTGCGGCCCGCATCTCCTTTCGGTGGAGATCAAGCCTCGCAACACTGCGCTTGCTGAGGCGAAGCCGGGCATTGCTCGCGCCGCCCACTCGACTCACGTATCTGTGAGATTTAGATACAGAAACGCCAGGTGAGGCATAGCCTGACCTGGCGCTCTAAATCTGTGCCGAGGGCGCGTAGCTTTCGCCAGTGGGGCCACTTCGACTGCTGAGAGATAGGTAGCGTTACCCATGGCCGATAGTCAAGTACCCTATGCGAACCTCCCCCAGCAGATCGCCGCAATCCGCGCATCGCTCTCGGAGCCAAGGTTCGCGACCTACCTCACCAAAAGTGGCGGGAACGAGGGGTACGCAGTAGAGCTTTACCTCTACAACGCACGTGTTGCCAAAGCCTTCATGTTCCCACTCAGCGTCGTAGAGGTGGCGCTACGCAACGCAATGGATGCGCTGCTCGTATCACGCCACGGTTCCGACTGGCATCTGGATCAAGCGTTTCTGGAAGACGTGTTGATGACGGAAGGTGTGAACACCCTGAGCAAAGCCAGTGCCCGGGCCGGATCAAACGCCACGCGCGGTCAGGTCGTCGCGGAATTAACCTTCGACTTCTGGTCGAACCTACTGCGCCGAAATTACGCCGACCTTTGGCGCACAAGCCTCAACGTCGTGTTCCCGAACATCCCGCGCTCAACAACACGGCACGACGTTCAGATGATGGCCAAGGACATCAACAGGTTCCGCAACCGAGTTGCTCACCACGAACCCATTCTCGACTCTGACTTCGACGATATCCACGCCAAGATCATCAGCCTGGTCAGCCTCCTGTGCTCAGAAACCGCTGAATGGCTGAAGCATCATTCAACCGTGAGCGCCGCGACCCGCACCCGTCCGCGGGGAGCCTCTGCGGGATTCGTGCCGCTGTCGACACGTCTGGCGGCCGATTATGTGAAGGTCACGGAGGCAACCACATTGGACCTCATTGCCGACGGTCTGGAAAGGAAGTGCCAGGTAGCGATTTGCATTGATGGAACGGGCGCGCCGATCGCGGCTTTCGGAGCCCTGGAGCTGCTGAAGTACTTGGCTAAGGAGGCGCGAGCCACCGGCGGTCTCGTTGCACCTTCCGAGCACACCGTAAAGGATCTTCTGGGTGCCATCAGTGTCAGTGGCGCCTGGATCGCGATGCCTGCCAGCGATCCCTTCGCTCGCGCGGTCGAGCGTCTAACTCAGAAGGAGATCAACTTGGTAATTGGCCTCGATGCTGAAGGTAGCATCGTTGGTGTCATCCCTCGAGCCTTGCGGCGCTACTGAGCAGATCCAACATGGCGCAACGCTTCACGCGACAGCGCCAGCAGTGCGTAGCCATCCACTTCCGTTTGAAGCTGTAGTCGTGCGCCTCGTGCTCCGTACCCGGAGTTCTTCACTACAGCGACAGTAGCACCGCTGAGTCGACAGAGCCGAAGGTCGAGCATTGAAGGGAGCTGGGAGACGACCTCACTACCCCTGCGCTGCCGACGAGGTCACCTTCATCTGGATGAGCGAGCAGGAAGGGCAGCAGACACGATTTTCCGGCTGCCCATCTCGTTCAGCCGCGCTCAGCCCTTCGTCGGCCCCTGGATACGGATCCAGGCCGTGGGCTCCACGTCCACGATGGGGCTGGTGGCGAGAGCGAGTGCGGCCAGGCTGGGCAGCACCTGGGTCTGAAGAACACGAGCCGTCTCCGTCTCGGTTGGCGGCGTCGTGCCACGCAACGGCACCACCGCCATGTTCTCCGCCGCCCATGCCTCCCAAACCATGTGGGCGTTCACGTCCAAAGCCCACGTCCTCGCATCCACTGCCTCCCAGTCCACTTCCGGCCGCACGGTGGGCAGGCGTAGCCTGCCCGCGACGGGCCGGAAGGTGGCGGTCGGCCCCTCGGCGCGGAGCACGCAGACGCAGAGGCTGTCCCCTTCCCGCTCCGCGTAGACCGCCTTAGCCCCAGGAAGCTCGACCAGCGCCACCTCCCTGGTCAGCCGAACATTGGCAATCACCGGGTACAGGACGTGGGGCGGCGCCGAACTGGCAAGTTCCTTCGCCTGCGACACCACGTCCTCGGTGAGCTCGATCAGGAGCGGCCGCTGCCCGCTTCCGAACAGGCGCCGCGTCACGTGCGCCAGGAAGCCATCCTTGGGAGGGTTGTCGTTGAGGGTCGTGTAAACGGAGGCGCACCCGGCGCCATCCCGCTGAACGTTATGCATGGTCGTCTCCGTAGTGCCAGCAGCACCGTGATGTTGGGGAATTCAGCGGCGCAGGTGGCCCGGAGCACACCCGCGCCACCGCCGGTCAAGCGTGCCCGCCATCCATCGGGATGCGCGAGCCATCCGGCCGGAAGAGGTCAATCCGGCGCCTGCCAACGAAAGACAGGGCGAGCGCCAGGGCGAAGAAGTCGTGGAGAACGGTCGCCTCCGCCCACCGCTGGATGGCAGGAGTTCCCAAGGACTTGTCGTGGCAGGTCAGGCGCACGCTCGCCTCGAGCCAGCCTGACCAGCGCGCACCGTCAGCGACGATCTCCTCGCCTGCCCAGAGCCGGTCCCAGTTGGTGACGGGCCTCGGCTCAGCAGGCTTCAGGTGCGCCGTGAAGGGGCTTTCCTTGATGTTCGCGCCGTCCGCCTGGAGACGGAACATGTCGACGGTTCCGTCGTCCCGTACCTCCGCGAACACGCCGAGGGCGCCGGTGCCGAGCGGGAGCTGCACGAGGATGCACCTCGTCGGCATCCAGATGCCAGCGACAGCCTGCAGCATGAAGGCCGCTCCACCCTTCGCCTGCAGCTGTGCGGGGAGGTCGGCGTACCCATCCTCCAGCGTAATCGGAAGGATGTGCTCCTGCTTGCGGGCCCGCCGTGCCACCTCGGCGAGACGCCCGGTGAAGCTGCCGTCGAGCAGGTGGTGCAGCAAGTTGTACGAAGGTGCGGGGTTCTTCGAAGCGGGCATGGGTTCTCCTTCGCGCCCGAGGGGCGCGTTGCGGAAGGCGTGGAATGGGTTGGATGCGGCCGAGCGTGCCCGGCCGGAACTTCAGGTCACGTCGGGGGAGTTGGCCGCTGCCAGCCGCTTCCCATCACGGCGGGACATGGCGGAAGCCAGCACGACGAGGTCAAGGATGCTGATGCCGTCGAGCGGCTCGAAGCTCCGCTCGACGGTGAGCTCAGGGTCGACGAGTTCGAGCTGGATGTTCTGCTCGGCCCAACGCAGCCAGTGCTCATCGGCCACCGCGTCCGGATGCCAGTTCCCCGCCAGGACCGTGTGCCAGTCGGTGGTCACCTGCAGCGCGCCGCCGCGCCTCAGCAGCGAGACGGGCTTGTAGTAGGCAGGTGCCCCGCCTTCGCTGCGGATGAGCCGAACCCAGACGCTGCCGTCGTCGTAGGCGCCGCCCAGGAAGCCGCGGCGGGTGCCGGTGCTGTCGGTGTACTCGACCCAGGCGCTGCCGAACGGCTTCAACCCGGCCACGACGGACAGCAGGACGTGCTTGGGCGCCGTCTGCAGGCCTTCCACGGCGAGTGCGGCCTCCGGCTTCAGGGAGACCCAGGTCACGACCCCATGCTGGAGGCTGCGGTCGACGTCGCCCAGCAGTCCAGGCTCGTTTGCCCGCGCGAGCACCTGAGCGGCCAGCGGGAAGGATTCTTCGGGAAAGTGGGAAGTGAAGCGCATTGTGCGTCCCCTCGCTACACGGGCGAATGCTCCGTGCGAGGTGCGCGCCTCGTTCCGCCAGCATGACCAGCCTGCGACGGCTGCTGCCTGCCAACTATGGAACGAGTAGGCCCTCTCGCACGACCAACACAGACGATGAGCACCCGAGTTGGGTGCCGGTCGTCAGGATGATATCGAGAGGGACTGCTTCAGCTTCATGGCGGCGCGGGTTATGACGACCTGAAGGGCCGTTGTCGATCGTCATTTGTGTGAGGACCGCAATTTTCTGCGGCTGACGTCGCAGAGCGGGGTGACGCGGCACCTCCCGCATGCCGGTTCGGGATGCCTGATGTGGCTGCTCTTCGGCTCATCCCGGATCCAGCCACGACAACACCTCGAGGAGCGGGCGCGGCATCTGGAGCATGCGCCCACCGGGCAGCAGGAGCACAGTTCCGGTGTCGGTCTCGCAGGCCGCCATGACGGCTGTTACGGAAAGCGCCTGCCAACTTCCGTCGACATCGCGTACGATGACGAACCGCCCATATCGCTGGCCTTCTGCGATCGCTGTGGCGCCAACGTCACCCAGCGGGCCCTCGAACCGCTCATTGCCCGACATAACGGTGGGCATCCCCAAGGACGTAAAGCCTCGAGAGCGTCCTGGCCCAGCCTGCCTCGAGGTCGATGGCCCAGACCTCGGTGGTGCGGACAGTGGTGTTGCCAAGCCGGGGGTGCCCTGACGTGAATCCTTCGAGGGACATCATAGGACGTACCGCCCAGGTCCACCGGGCGATTACCGGGGCGGCAACAAGATCGCTTGGACAGGGGAACTGGCCGACCGCCATCTGCCGCAAGTCGGCGGCGAGACACTCGAGGCGCCCGGCCTCGAAGATGAGGCTCGGACCGACATCCATGCCTCCACGATGAAGCTCAATCATCTCGGTCAGTTCCCTTGCGCTTCGTAGATGCTGCCGCCGTAGCGAGCTTGGTCAGGGGTCCCGCTGCCACCCTTCGGACGCGGCCCAGACCACCGGCTGCGCCATCGACCTGCCTCAACTCGCGGCGCGGTTGAGGCATGGACGTGTTCCTGGGAGTGAGTATCGGCCGCCGCGCCAGCGCGCCAAAATCATTCTTCTTCTGCAAACATCTGCGCTTTTGCACACCGTCGAATTTCTCGCGGCGGCAGGCGAGATCACGCACGTTGAGTGCAGGCGACACCCTCGCTCCCTCGTCGTCGGAATAGACGAAAGCTCTATATAAATGACTCGACTCTAGAGCTTTTGTCTGGAGACCCTTGCCTCGCCAGATTGCCGGATCGAGAGGGAGGGGCTAGTGCTGGAGTGTGACGACGACGTTTTAGGGGTGGCTGGTAGGCGGCCGCTGGTTCCACCGGGCTTCGGGCCGGAGGAGCCGAACCGTGCTGCGGTCACCGGCCGCCTGACGGAGCTTCGGCTGGCGGACACATGCCGCCGGGCGCCCAGGGCGGTGTTGTGCCTGACCACAGCCGCTTACACCTGCGGCCTGCTCCGGGAACCGCCTCCGGTGGCATGGATTGCGCTGCCCCAGGGCGCCAACGCCGTCAGGGTCTTCGAAGGCGATCACCGCTGGATCCGATGGAGCTACCCCGGCGCGTTCACCGTGGGCATCACGGAGGATGAGTTGCTGGGAGCGAGGGTGCGTTGGACGACCCCGGCCCGAACAATCGTCGACCTGGTCCGTTATGGCCGTCACCTCCGGAGCCTTGGGCCAGCCGTGGAAGCGGCGCGCCGGTACGCGGAGATGGGCGGAGACCTCGACGTGCTTTCGACAGTGGCGGCCGGTGTGGGTGCGCCAGCGGCCGTCATGGAGAGCATCGCCATTATGGTGATGCTGCTCAGGTGCTAGGCCCGTGCTGGTCCGCAGACATCGGATCGGCGGGTTGGAGCGAGCCCAGCCTGCGCAAGCGAGGAGCCTCCGCACGCTCGGATCAATCCTGGAAGGCCTAGCGCTATCGGCCCCGCGGGATGCCTTCGCCCTCAGAGGGGCTTGGTGCTTCCAGTTCTGGTTCAACCAGGTGCCGCGCCAGACGTCGGGCATCGACTTGGCCGCCCTGGCCCCTGCCGCAGAGGCGGCCACCATGGCCAGGCTAGCCCTGCTGGGGATGAGGAGCCCCGACATCGATGTGGGTGAAGCGGGGGTGCGCGTTGCCGGTGATGGCTGGACGGCGCGGACCTTGGCGGACGTACGAGTGCGGTGTGGTGAAAGGTGGGCACCGGTCCGTGTCACCATCGCGCACAATGTCGGCGATGCGAGGCACGTCGAGTGGCTACGGACGCCTTTCCTTGGCGCAGCGGAGCATGCGGTTCCTTGCATGACGAAGGAATGGCTCGTCGCCGAGAAGGCTGCCCTGCTCGTGACCTACGGCGCCGACCATACCCGCGTGCAGGACATTCTCGACCTGTGGGTCATCCAGAGGGGCGCCCACTTCGACGCGCCGATGCTGGCCGCAACCATCCAGACCGTGTTCCGGGGCCGAGACGCCGAAAGGATGCTGGTCAGGCGGGACAGCTACTGGGAGGGCGCGTTGGACACCCGGCGACTGGGTCGGCGGGAACTGGTGGCCTGGGAGCAGCTGGCCGCTACCGCCGCCGATCCCTCCCGCCTGCCCTCACTTCCGGACGCCGTTCGCCAGGTCTCCGATTTCCTGCGTCCGATGCTGGCCCAGCTACGAGCGGGGAGCCTTCCGACGGGCCGCTGGTCGCACGTGTCCGGCTGGACTCCGGCGGTTGGCGATTGCCTGGCGGCGGGCCCGATCCAGCCATCTTTGCCCAACTTGGCGTCCACCAAGCTGACGCGCCACCAAGGCTTCGTCTTCGGATGCGGCGCAAGAAGAACGTCGAACGCTCATTCCAATCAGGGACAGGCAGCGTGATGCGCGATCACCAAAATAAGAGCGCAGGCGTAACCGATTGCCTCTTTCCAGAACCGCGATCGCATGAGAGAAGCCCGCCGATGACGCAAACGGCCGACACCTCCGTCGAGACCGCGCCGGGCACGGGCCCGGCGACCCACGCGTCGTCCCTCCTCCTCCGTCCGATATCGAGCAACTGACACCGAGCCGCGTGCGCGGCTTGATGTCCGTCCGCTCGTTCTAGGTCGCTTCCACGGGAGCTGGGCATGCTCGTCGCATCGCGGCAGAGCGCACGCCCGCATTCCGGGTCCTCGACCTAGTCATCTGATGGCAGCGCTTGCCCGTCCGCGGGCGACGAGGAGGACGCATGTTCGAACATGTCGGCGACTGCACGGGCCAGACCAAGGCCAATCGCGTCGCCAGGACCCTTGACCTGTCGGGCGGCCGCACGTCGGCCGCCGAGGCGAAGTCGATGGTGCGGCAGGCCATCGCGATGGAAGGCTTTGCTCGCCGCACCGCCAGCGTTTCGCACCGGGCCATCGTCAACCAGTTCCCCAGCAACAAGATGAAGCGCTGTTTCGCGGCTGATTCGAAGGCAGAGGCGTGGGCACTGCTGCTGGCTGATGTGCTTGAACGGGTCCGAGCGTTCCGTCCGCAGGCGGTGGCAATCCAGTTCGGCCACGATGGGCGCAGGTGCACCGCATACCCGGATGTAGCCGTCGAGACCACGCAGGGCGACGTCGAGTTCTGGGAGTGCAAGGGCGACCGGAAACTGGGGACTGAAGCCGCCGCTCGCCTGGAATCCTTGAGCCAGAGCCTCGCGGAAGTCGGCATCACCTACCGCATCGTTCGACCGGACTGGAGCCGACGGGAGCCCAGAGCATCGAACGCAAACCGAATCTGGCGCCTCGCCGACTACCGGCTGGTCCCGGAACAGGTGGACGCCGCACTCGATGCCTTGCGCAGCGGCGTCAGCACGCTGGGCGGCCTGGGTCAAGCGACCGGCGCCCCTCGCCCTCACCTGCTCGCAATAGTGGCTCAAGGGGTGTTCGCCCTGAACATCGCCTCGTCCCCCATCGGAGACCACTCAACGGTGCGGAACATTCACCAGCACGGCACCTCAGGTGGCTGCGGCGCCTCGGAAGGACAGGATTTCCAATGAGCAACCAAACCACTCGGCACGCGCGAATACCCGGACCCCCGGGTGGTTCGTCCGCCTCGCTTCGAGCCTTCAGAGACACCGCGCCTGCCGAAAGGTCACGCGAATGCCGCATCCTAACACCCCCGCGAGCGCGGGGGCCACCGAGCCGCACGAGGCTCACCCCGCTTTCATCCGCCGGTGCGCCCACAGGAGCTCGGCGGCGCGGGCGCCGAGCGAGAAGCTCGGTCGCACCGTTGCTTGGACTACGAGGGCGCAGGGCTTCCTTGTCAACCTGATGGAGGTGACGCACAGCGTCGTCGACTTCCAGCCCTGGGCTTTCCCCGTGACCCTCAGGGTCGGCTGGGGCGAACCCTTTGAGTACTGGCCTGCCCTCGGCTTTACCGGTGAGAGCGGGCGCAGGGTTGCCGTCGACGTCTTCTATGAAAAAGATCGAGACGACCGCGAATCTGTGAGGTTCGAGCGCCTCCTTGAGGAGGCTCTGGCGGCGCAAGGCTTCTACCTCACCGCGATGAGCGAAGAGGCCCTCGCCAGCGCACCCAAGACTGCCGTTGCCCGAATGATGGTCCGATTCGCCGGTGTGGCGACGACGAGTGCTTGCGTCGCGCGGCTGCGCGAGGTGCTGGCCGCGCACGGTGGCCGCGCGACCCTCGGTCAGTTGCGCGGGTCGGCGGCAGACGGCGGCGAACTGGTCGCTGCGGCGTGCGTCCTCGGCATGCGGCGGCGGCTGCGGCTCGACGTCAGCAAGGATGGGCTGGACGCCTCCTCGATCAGCCTGCTGCCTAAGGGGGGCAACGTCTGATGCCGTCCTTCGCCATCATTCCCGGCCAGAAGTTCCTTCTATCGGGCCAGGTCATCACCTTCCGCAAGAGGGCACGCGACCTCGGTCAGACCTACGTCTTCGAGGACGACAACGGCGTCCCGTGTACGCTTGCGCACGAGGACTTCGTCAGATCCCGCGCGGACAACCGCTTGCGGGACTGGAGCGCACCCTCCGTGGCGTCACGGGGGAACGGCGAGGTGGTCCAGCGCGCGCGCGTAACCTTTGAGAGCGCCTGCGAGCGCGACAAGTTCATGGCGGAGCGGGCGAACGAGTACATCCTCGAGTGGGCGAAGGACCGATCGGTGCCGCGCACGCACGAGAGCCTCGAGCCCCTGTGCAAGCGGGTCCACGAGCGTCGGAAGGCACGGGCGGATGCGGAGCGGAGGTGGGAGCCGAAGGCGATGTCGGGCAGCCGCCTGGTTCAGCTGATTCGCAAGTGGCGCTACGGTGGCGAGAAGATCGACACTGTCGTCCCGCAGGTCGAGCACCGCGGCAACTACGAGCATCGCCTTAGCTGGACCGTCCGGGACGTCATGTGGCAGGCCACGGACGAATTCTACCTGGTCCTCAACGGCACCAAGGTTGCTGGCCTGCACCGGGAGATCTGTAAGCTCATCAAGGCTTTGAACAAGGGTAGGGCACCCGATCTCCGTATTCAGCCGCCTAGTTACGACGCTGTGCTGCGCCACGAACGCACCATCTGCGCTTTCACGCGCGCCTACTGCCGCCAAGGTGCGCAGGCGGCACGCGAGCAATTCAGGCTCGTGCAGGGCGACTGGCTGACCACCCACGCCAACGAGGTGTGGGAAATCGACGACACCCGCGCCGACATCATCTGCCTCAGCGAGGACGGCAAGACCGTCATCGGGCGCCCGTGGCTGACCCTGGTCATCGACCGGCACACCCGCATGATCATGTCCTTCGTGTTGTCCTTCTCGCCTCCGGACAGCGAGACCGCCCTGGAGGCGGTGCGGCTGGCGATGCTCCCCAAGGACTGTTTCCCCGGAGCGCGGGACCGGCTGGAGGACGCCTGGGAGGGGCACGGCCGGGGGGAGACGATCCACGTTGACCAAGGCAAGCAGTACAATTCCAAGGCGTTCAAGGCTGGCGTGGCGCGGCTGGGCATGAGGCACGAGACCATGCCGCTACTCAAGGCATGGATAAAGGGCACGGTGGAGCGCGCCATCGGCACCGCCACCCGCGAGGTCTTCCACACGACACCGGGCACCACCTACTCGAATGTCCTAGAGCGTCAGGATGGCGATGCGGCACCGGAGCTCCTTGCGGTGGCGACGGTGGACGACGTCAGGGAGAAGCTCCTCCACTGGCTGGTGAACGACTACCTAGGGCGCATGCACCGGGGCATCGATAATACGCCGCGGCGCCTTTGGAAGCGGAGCATCGAATCCTTCGAACAGCGGCCACCCCTGACGCGGGAGGACATCGAGGTCGCCACTTCCTTCTCGGTTGGCCGCATGGTCAGGAAGGGCGGCATTCAGGTTGACAAGTTGCGGTACCTCACCGCCGACGGCCTGATGATGGAGATGCTGGCGAAGTCGAAGGGCGACCGCGAGGTGCTGGTCCGTCGAGACCCGTCAGACCTGACCACCATCAAGTTCCTCGACTCCCGCGTCACGGACGCCGCCCGCGAGGTCTGGCACACGGCCACGCTGTGCAAGGAGCACGTGCCGCGGGTGAAGGGGCGGACCCTGGAGGAGTACCAGCTCGCCAGGAGCATGCGGGACTTCAACCCTGACAGGTTCGGCGACGACGACACCCATTGGGATGCCGCGTACGAAGCTGCCGCCGCAGAACTGCGCCGTAGGGCCGACAGCAAGCTCGCCCGCGACCGGGTGGGGGCGGAGGCGGCGCGGCAGCGCATCCTGCGTCAGGCCAGGGAGACCGCGGAACGCGACTGGCGCATGGCGAACCCGCAGCAGCATCCCGACCCGCAGGAGCAGCTCAACGCGGCCCTCAGCCGGGTCGCCGAGCCGACCAACCCAACTGGGGATGCCACGCAGCCGCAGCCGCCGGTGGAGCAGGACATGGATGAACTTCGGCGGATGCACGGGCTTGGCGCCCGCCGCCGCAACGAGGAGAGCGAGTGATGCGCGACTTCCTGGACATCAGCGACCTTCCTGAGGATTCCCTGAGCCGCGTGTTCGTGGACACGCTCGAGACCAAGGCCATGTTCGTGGCCTTGGACCACCTCATGGCGAACCCCTGCACGGCGAGCAACGGCTGCGGGGTCGCGGTCCTCGGTCCGGCCCGTTGCGGCAAGACCTTGCTGGTCAAGGAGTACCTGCGCCGCTGCCTGCGCTCCGACGTCAGTGACCGCGGCGACGCGCCGGTGGAACGCCGCCCGCTGAAGTACCTCTACGTCCAACTACTGCCGGGCACCCGCCTGAACACGATCCCCAGCCACACGCTCAGGGCACTCGGCCACCCGGCGCCCTCTGCTGGCAAGCACGACACCACCCAGACCGACGATGTCATCTCCATGATCGTGGACGGCGGCTACGAGATGGTGATCTTCGACGAGGTGCACCACCTGACGAGCTCGATGACGCGGTCGGTGCGCGAGAACGGCTCCCATTGGCTGACGCACATCCTCGACCAGACGAGGTGCCCGATGGTGCTCATCGGCTATAGTCGGTTCGCCAACATCCTCAGGGAGAATCCCTTCCTAGGCGGCCGTCTGGTCCCCGCTACCCCCCTAGAGGCTTACCGGATGAGTGACCGGGTGAGCTTCGCCACCTTCTGCATCATCCTTGAGGACCTCGAAGGCGGGCTAAAGATGGGCGCGCCGTCCAAGCTGCACGCCGCCGATACCGCTGCCCGCCTGCTCATTTCCTGCGGTGGCCGGGTGGGCCTGCTGGTAAACCTGCTGACCGAAGCAAGGCAGCTGGCCCGCGACAGGAGGTACTCGTGCCTCACCACGGAGGTGCTGGCGGAGGCGGTGGAGAGCAAGCGGCTGAGCTGGTCGAGCCTGAAGTTCAATCCGTTCAAGGTCGAAGATTTGGCGGCTTCGGTCGAGAAGTATGGCGAGTCCTTTGCCCTGGCAGAGGACGGCCCGCGGTGAGCCCCCGCCCCTATTCTCTGCCTAACCCATGCACGCCCTTGGAAGACGAGTCCTTGGCGTCACTCATCACCAGAAACGCTGGACGCTACAGCTTCACCGATCCAATGCTAGTCGTTCGGCGCCTTGGCTTTGACAGGCAGCTCTTGCCAGCAGTCGCCGGTGAGCGTCCGCCCGCTGCGACAGCGGAAGGCCTCGCCGCCTTGTTGGGGGTGAATTGCGCGACCCTAGAGACCATGGCGTCGTGGGGCACGTCGCCCAACACGGCGATGGTAGGGGGTCACCAGGTCCGTCCTCGGCAGCTCGGCCTAAGCCTTCGTAGGGGGTGCCCGCGTTGCCTGAGCATCTCTGCCCACCATCGCTCGTTCTGGGACATTTTGGCTGTGCAGCACTGCCCCGTGCACGGGCTTCCCCTCCAGACCAGATGTGGGGGTTGCAAGCGCCTCGTCAGGTGGAAAGGGAAGCGACTGGATCGCTGCGGCAACGTGGGCTGCCACCACGACCTCTCCGCATGGTCAGGCGAGGCCAGCCTGCCAGTCCCTGCGTACATCACCGGCCTCGATACGCTCTACCGCGGGGGCCCAACGGCGACGCTACCCGGCTGCGAGCTCGGCATGGGGCGTGCAGCGGAAGTCGCCCTTGCCATCGGGGGCTTCGCGATCGGCATTTCAAAAATGGGTCGCCACGACTCCTTCCTGCGATCGCAGGGTGCGTTGGCCCATGAAGCCATGGCCAAGGGCTGGGCGGCTCTCGGGGATTGGCCCCACGGCCTGCATTGTACGCTGGACGCGATCCGCGAGGACGCGGGTGGACGAGGGTGGCGCTTCGGTATGCGGCGCGAGTTCGGCGGCCTCCACCGGTGGCTCTATGACGTGAGAGCCGAGCCTTGGGCGACAGCCTTCAACGACGCCTTCTCCGGCTACCTCGCTAGTCAGCCCGACCTGAGGGAAACTCCTGCGGCGCTCCGGCGTGCCAATTCGGCCAGTGCGCTCCGAGATCGCCATATGACTGCTACCGACGCCGCCGAGTACCTTGGCGTTGCACCGCAGAAGATGGCCGAACTCGCTGAACGCGAGAACCTGCATCTGGTGCCGCCTTCCGATGCCGTGTCTCCCCTGCTCTTCCGGGCGGACCTCGTGCACGCGCTTGGACAGAGGAAGCAGAGCACCCTGATGAAGCATGAGGCCGAGGCGATCCTCGGTGTAGGCAGCTCCACCCTGCGGCAGCTGCTCGAGGACGGGGTGCTGACCTCTCTGCCGCCAGACGAGCGCGTCACTCATCAGCGCCTCCTCCTGCGGCACGAGGTAGAAGAGTTGGTCCGCCGGGCTCTGGATGCGGTCGCGCCAGTCGGGCAAGGTGCCCGGCTGGTCTCTTTTGCAGGTGCCATGGCCGGGCGCCGCAACGCATCGACCCTCATCCAGGCCATCCTCTCCGGCCAGGTTGTCCCTCGGGGCACTGCTCCCAAGCGGAAGGGCATCAACGCCCTTTTACTCGACAGCGGCGAGGTGGAGGCTGCCCTGACACCGCCGCGGGCTACCATGACGCTCTTGGAGGCGGCGCAGCGCCTGGGTGCGGACCTTGAAAGCGTCAGGGCGTGGGCCTCGGAAGGTTTCCTCGCAACCACCACCTCAACCTCACCTTTCGAACGTGGGACGAGGGTTACCGACGACGCGCTCACATCGTTTTCGGCGGAGCACATCACCAGCTCGGAGGCAGGGAGGCAGGCCGGGACATCGGGGCGCTGGGCGGCGGAACGGCTGGAGTTCCAGGGCCACCTTCCCCTCCCGTCGGCTTCGCTCAGCAAGCTCTATCGCCGGGGAGACATCACCTCTGCTGTGCTGGACAGTTTGCGCGACCGAAAGTCGGCAGGTCGTGCCGCCTCCGCTGCGTTCAGCTTCGCCCGCGCGGTAGCCGACGCCGTGGCCTCGGAACTAGGTGTCGAACTGCAGCGATCAAGCAACGGCTTTGCCGATGCCGAGCGCGGAATCTACTTGCAGGTGCTGGCAGGGAGACGCGAGCGCTACCGTTCCAAGTATGCCTTCCGCTTCAGCGGCCGCGCCCGCGCGCAGCTTGAGGGCGCCTCGAGGGGGATGCTCGCCCTGGCGTTGGTTGAGGACCGTTCCTTCATCCTGCTTCCGTGGTCGGCAGCCAAGGAAGTCGTGCCCAACAGCGGCAGGTACCTGGACAGCATCTACTTCGCTGCCGACGCTCGTGGCGTTGTCGAAGATGAGCAGATCGCCACCGCGCAGCGCTGGCTACCACCCAGGTGACCACGTCGATGTCGACTTTCAGGCAGGCCAAACGTTTAGCTTCAGGAACCCCCCTCAAGCTCTCACAGGTGCCCAGCTTTCGGGCGTAAACCATCAACGGCAAGTCACGTACTGGATAACGGTGGCTTAGCCTTTGAGCCTAAGAGGACATGTGGTCCAGGGACGCCGAGACACTCCCCAACCATGGTGTAGCGCCACAGAAGGCTATGGATCGGAACCTGCAAGTCGGTGAAGCTTGGGAGAGCGGGCCGAACTCTATGTCAGCTCGCATCCCGCAACCCTGCCCGGCGCCGCCGCTCACGCCAGAGCTGCCACGAAAAACAGACAAAGCCGATGACGCCCCCTGCTGTTGCAGTTGCGCCAGCGACCCATATACCCAGCACAACCCCCGCATGTGCCACCGTAGCACCCGGATCCACTATGCCGTCCAGCCAGCCCGTGGGGATTGGCTCGGCGCCGAACGCCAGGATAGCGGCGGCTGGCGCGGCCACGGCTGCCATTTTCAGGGTGTAGGTTGCCAAACCCATCGTCCGCTTTCCTCGGCTTCGAAACGTCTCGAGACCATACGAGGTTCATCCGCACCTGCCAGGATTCACGCGGCTGGCGGCCGCATTGGGGCTGATCACCTTGCACGACGACGCGAACACCCGCTGTCGCGGCGGGTCTGGCGACGAAAAGAAGCCTTGGATCTCCTGCGCCAAGCGGACCGAGATCGCCGAAAGCCTCGACAGCCTGGGGCAGTGCTACGGAAGGCAGGGAAAAATCGGGGCTGACATCCGGTGGCATCGTTGCGGAGCAGGGTCCATCCGCATCGGCGCGCCATCCTGAAGGCGCTAAGTCGGTTGGTCACCCCAGCATCGTCGTATGAGGCGGCAGCGCGTGGACGGCATTCGGCCTAAAGCGGCGGCGGTCCACCGCGTCCGCAAGCTGCGAGGCGTTTGGGGACAGGACGGCAGCCACACCGTCTCCGCGGTCTGCCGCTGCTCAGGAACGCCATCACGGGATCACACACCTCACGCATCTTGGTGGAGCAGATCGGGATCGGCTTCTCACCAAGCAGTCCTTTCGCCGAGGCCAGGGCCGCATCGGCTACATTCTCGCCGCGCCCGATGACTCCGTGCGGCCCCCTAAGGACGGCCGTGAAAGCGGAGCGCGGGGCAACTGAGCTTGGTCATGGGAAGCAGCTGCCCGAGATGAGGTTTGAAGGGTTCGCGACGGCGGGGAGCCGGTCGCCAGCTGGGCGAGGAGCCGCAATCTCGGGAAGATCTGCTGCAGGCCCAGTGCCACCCCGGCGCCCGTCTAGGCATGCCAGCATTAACTGCATGCATCTGGATTTATATAAGCGGGAGACGATCCAGCTCTAGGGATGAGAGGCCCTTCGCCGCGACAGTGCATCCGCATCCTGGTCAATACGCCTGTCAATCGATGTAGCCCATCTTGGCTACGGCGATGGCCTTTAGAGGCCGCACGACCGAATGGACATTCAAAAACTTTCATCACGGTTGCCTGCCAGCCAATCCTGTTGCAAAGCTACGCCGCCCTGCCAACTGGCTTCCAGATCGCGGGCGGTGTCGGGCCGATTTAGATGTCACGCGCATCCTCATCGCGCCTCCCGGAACACCACCGGGAAAGGATCAACAGGATTGGGCGCCCGCAAAAGGAAGGCTCGATCCACACGATGGTAGGGCCCCGCGATGCTTGAGCGTCTTCGAGCGATGTTTGCGTACTTCAATGATGCCGTGCCTTTTCGCCTCAAGCCCGCCATCATCACGACCTTCTTTCTGTTCGCGCTCCTGTTGACCCCGGTTCCTGACGGGCTGACGCCGAAGGCGTGGGGCCTCGTCGCCATATTCCTAACCACTATCCTCGCCATCATCCTGAAGGTCATGCCCATCGGCGTGATGGCGATGATGGCGATCGTCATCGTCTCGCTGTCACAGGTGACGAACACCACATCGCGCGGCGCGATGGCGGATGCACTCGGCAGCCTGTCCAATCCGCTCATCTGGCTCATCGTCATCGCCATCATCATCTCGCGCGGATTGAAGAAGACGGGCCTGGGCAACCGGATCGGCCTGGTCTTCATCGCCATGTTGGGCCGACGCACCATCGGAATCGGCTATGGGCTGGCGGTGTGCGAGCTCCTGCTGGCGCCGTTCACGCCGAGCAACACCGCACGCGGCGGCGGCATCGTGCACCCCATCATGAAATCGATCGCCTCGACCTTTGGCTCGGACCCTGCCGACGGTACGGAGCGGAAGATGGGCACCTACCTCTCCTTGGTGAACATCCATGCCAACACGATCACATCGGGCATGTTCATCACCGCCACGGCACCCAATCCACTGGTAGTCGATTACATCGCGCGGGTGACGAAGGGGAACTTCCACCTCTCATGGACGGACTGGGCGCTCTACATGTTCGTTCCGGCGATCACCTGCTTATTGGCGATGCCACTGGTCATCGCCTTCCTGTCACCGCCCGAGGTGAAGGCCACGCCGGATGCTGTCAGCTATGCGCGCGGTGAGTTGGCGAGGATGGGACCCTTGTCGGGCAAGGAGAAGGTGATGATCGGCACCTTCGGCCTGCTGCTCGTGCTTTGGGCCAATGTCCCCGCCATGGTCCTGGGCCCAGCCTTCACGCTGGACCCAACTGCGGTGGCTCTGGTCGGTCTCTTCGCCCTGATCATCACCGGCACGCTCGACTGGGATGACGTTCTCTCCGAGAAGAGTGCCTGGGATACCCTGATTTGGTTCGGCGCCCTGGTGATGATGGCAGAGCAGTTGAACAAGGTCGGCGTGATTGCCTGGTTGTCGGCCGGGCTGCAGAGCGGGATCGCCGCCGCCGGGCTGGGCTGGGAGCTTGCGGCGGCCCTGCTGGTGCTGCTGTTTGTCTTCTCTCACTACATGTTCGCGAGCACGACGGCCCATATCAGTGCCATGATGCTGGCCTTCCTCACCGTCGGCGTGCAGCTTGTGCCCGCGGACTACGTGGTGTTGTTCCTGATGATGATGGCCGCGGGGTCGACGATCATGATGACGCTGACCCATTATGCGACCGGCACATCGCCGATCATCTTCGGCAGCGGATATGTGTCGCTCGGGGAGTGGTGGAAGGTCGGCTTTGTGATGTGCGTGCTGGAGCTGCTCGTCTTCAGCCTGCTTGGCGGGCTGTGGTGGAAGATCCTGGGGCTCTGGTAGTTCGAGGCATTGCCAGCAGGGGGGGCCGTCATGACCGAGCCGGGATCCGAAGCGCCGTCCGAGGTCGCCTTCACTTTTGATGGCCAGCCCATTCGCGCCCGCGCTGGCGCGACCCTGCTGCAGGCCTGGTCCGCCGCTGGGCTGCCCCTGACAGAAAATGTCGGCTGCATGGGCCAGGGCGTCTGCGGCGCCTGCCGCGTCCTGGTGCGCCGCCCAGGGGAACGGCTGGCGGGCACCGCTCTCGCCTGCGAAATGCAGGCCGAGGACGGAATGCAGGTCTCCTTCGTGGATCACTTCCCCGCTCGCAGGTCGCATACCTACGATCTCCATGCTCTGACCGATAGCTGGACTGCGCTCGAGCAGATCGACCGGGTCTTCCCGGAGGCGCGGCATTGCCGCCACTGCGGCGGCTGCGATCATGCCTGCCCCAAGGGCATCGAGGTGCAGCGAATGGTGAACCTGGCCGCCGAAGGCCAAGCCTTCGCAGCCGCCGCCCTGTTTGACCACTGCGTGCTGTGCAACCTCTGCGTGGCGGCCTGTCCGGAGCACATCGATCCCGCGCATCTCGGGCAGTTCGTGCGCCGCATGTCCGCCTCGCTGACACTGCGTCCTGCAGATCTGATTTCTCGGCTGCGGGAGATCGAGAATGGCGGCCAGCCCATCGATCTGGATGCTCCGGGCGCTAATCCGGGCGGGGCGTCGCAGCCATGACGGTGCCCTTCCACGCGGCGCTCTCCGCCTGGCGCCGCACGACGCCAGCCTCTTCGGTAGCAGGGACCTTGCCGACGCCGGAGCTGCTGGACCGCTTCCATCCGGACAGACAGCCAGGGGCGATGGTGCCGCTCACGCTGGGCCGCAGCATGGGCCAGCCCTGCCGCGCCGAGCTGGCTGCGCTGCTGCAGTCCAATGCCCTGGTGGAGGATGTGGACATCGCCGGAGCACCGGTGCTGGACGCCGATGTGCTGGTCATTGGTGGCGGCGGCGCGGGCTGCGTCGCTGCGTTGACGGCGGCCCGGGCGGGGGCTCGCGTCCTGCTGGCCACGAAGCTGCGTCTGGGCGACAGCAATACCGTGATGGCGGAAGGCGGCATCCAGGCTGCCGTGGGCGCCGAGGACAGCCTGCAGCGGCACTTCGAGGATACGCTGCGCGCCGGGCATTTCGTGGCCGTTAAATCCCTCGTCGCCGCCCTGGTATCGGATGGCCCGGCCGCAATCCGCTGGCTCATCCAGGAAGGCATGAGCTTCGACCTCGCGCCCGGCAGTGACCGGATGGGCGGCCAACTGCTGCGCCGCAAACCCGGCGGGGCCACTGCGGCACGCCTCCTCTCCTATCGCGACTTCACCGGCCTGGAGATGATGCGCGCCCTGCGGGAGGCGACCCTGCTGCAGCCTGGCATCACGCTGCTCGACCGGCATCCGGCGCTCGAGCTGCTGACCGATGACCGCGGCCGTTGCGCCGGGGCTGTGCTGCACGATCTGGCACAGGGCCGCCCTGTTCTCGCCCGGGCGGGCGCCACGGTGCTGGCCACTGGCGGCGCGGGCCGCCTCCATGCCGCGGGCTTCCCGACCTCTAACCACTACGGCGCCACGGCCGATGGCCTCGTGCTTGCCTATCGTGCGGGTGCCTCGCTGCGGGACATGGACAGTCTACAGTATCACCCCACCGGAATTGCCTGGCCACCGCATATGACCGGGGCACTGGTCAGTGAGGCGGCACGCTCCTCCGGCGCCTTCCTGGTCAATGGCTTGGGCGAGCGCTTCGTAGACGAGCTCTCGACGCGCGATGTTGTGGCCGCCGCCATCCTGCGCGAGGTCGCCGAGGGGCGCGGCGTCGGGCGTGACGGCGTCGAGGGCGTCTTCCTGGACACGCCGAGCCTGGAGGCGCGCGAGCCCGGCATTCTGGCAAAGCGGCTTGTGACGCTGACGCATCTTGCCCACCGTGCCGGGTTCGACGCGGCGCAGGAGCCGTTCCTGGTCTGCCCGACCTTGCATTACCAGAATGGCGGCGTAGCGATCGACGCGGCCGGTCGGACAGAGGTTCGGGGGCTTCTCTGCGCAGGGGAAGTGACGGGCGGACTGCATGGGCGCAACCGGATGATGGGCAATGCGCTGCTGGAGCTGGTGGTGTTCGGGCGCCGGAGCGGCCATGCCGCGGCCGAGGATGCCCGAGGCGAAAGGCCACGGAACATTGGCCTGAACCATTTGGCCGACTGGCGGCGCGCGCTGATCGCGCAGGGACTCTCCCTGGCGCGGAAGACGCCCATCCTGTTTCCGCCCTATGGCAATTTCGATGCGACCACGGATAGGAGCCGCGCGGCATGAGCAGGCCTCTGACCAAGCAGGAGGTCCAGGTCGGCGCGGACCTCCAGGCCTGGATGGCGGTGGGGGGCGGCACGGTCCTGCGCCGCGGGCTGGAAAGCCCGGCCCGGATCATCCCCGCGCTCGAAGCCTCGGGCCTGCGCGGCCTGGGTGGCGCTGGGTTTCCGACACACCGCAAGTGGTCCGCCGTCGCCCAGCAGCCCGGCCGGGGGAAATGGGTAATCTGCAATGGCAACGAGGACGAGCCAGGGACCTTCAAGGATCGCTTCCTGCTGTCGCGCACACCGCATCAGGTCATCGAGGGCGCCCTACTGGCGGCCCTGGCCGTTGGCGCCGCTAATGTCGCGCTCTACGTGAACCCGCGTGAGACGGCTTCCGTCGCCATGATGAAGGCGGCGGTGAAGGCATGGGAAGGCCACGACCTGCTGCATCGACTCTCCAACGTGGTGGGCGAGCAGCTGCGCCTTACTGTCAGCGAAGGCTCCGGCCTCTACATTGGGGGCGAGGAGACTGCTGCGATCGCCAGCGTCATGGGCAGGTTCCCCTTCCCGTCGCTGAAGCCGCCTCTGCCGGTGGAACACGGCGTCGACGGCGCCCCCACTCTCGTGAACAATGTGGAGACACTGGCCCAGGCCGGGCTCGTTCTGCGGATCGGGCCGGAAGCCTATCGCGCGCTTGGCCGTGATGAAGCCTCGGGCACCAAGCTCTACTCGCTCTCCGGCGACGTGCTGCGACCCGGCCTTCACGAGCTGCCCATGGGCATCACGCTGCGCGAGCTGGTCTTCGAGCATGGTGGCGGTATGTTGGCCAATCAGCCATTCAAGGCGGTCTTCACCGGCGGGCCTTCCAACACGCTGCTGACGGAGGCCGATATCGACGTGAAGCTGGACTTTGACAGCCTACGCGCGCGCGGCTCTCGCCTGGGCACCGGCGCGATGATCGTTGTCGGCGAGGGAACCAGCATCCTGCGCAAGACGGCCGAGTATGTTGCCTTCTTCGCCGCGAATTCCTGCGGCCAGTGCCCGTCCTGCAAGGTTGGCACGCATCAGGTCTCGCGCATCTTAGAGCGAATTGAAGCCGGGACCGGCCGTTCCGGTGACCTCGAGGCACTGGGCCATCTGACGCAACTGCTGCCCGGCAGCGGACGCTGCGGTCTCGTCGACGGCGCGGCTACGGTGCTCGCCTCATCGCTCCGAAGTTTCCCAGAGGAGTATGCTCGAGCGCTCGAGCAGCAGCCGCTGCGGTTCAGCCATCCGGGTGGTTAGGTCCGCCCAGGGCGCCGCGGCGGTCACCACAAAGTGCCACCAGCCTTACTTCTGTCCGTAGCTCAGCTGGATCCTCCCTCACCTCAGATCTGCAGGCGGCCCCAATACGCGTCCAACGGCGCCGCGCCGAGTTCTCGGCAGCCGGGCTGAACCCGTTGGGCCGCGAGCCGGGCGTGGACGAGTTGCGCGGGCTGGCTGGGAGAGTGGCCTGCCAGACCGGTGGCGCGTGATGGCCCGGAACTCCCGCCCACCGTCCGACTGTGGAACGCCTCCTCTAAGCGTAAGGCGTGCGCACGATCCAAGAGATGGAACCACCATCACGCTCGCCAGGTGTCAAAAAAGCAGGTGTCGGCCTGCGCCTTCAATAGCGGGAAGCTAAAGATTGCCCGTCCCTCCCACCACCTTGCTGGTGGCCTTGGCGGTTAAGGCGGTGGGGTGCTTCCGGCCGTATTCGCGGCCTAAGAGCGAGACTAGCGAACTGCGCCTTCCCAGCGACACGCTGGATCATCGTGCATGCGTGGAGTTCAACGGCTGCCGATCGGCCGTCGGAGCGGAACGAGATACCAACGCTGAGACCATGTCGACCAAAACGCGCGGATCAAAGGGCCACAGGAGAACAGCATGATTGCGCAGGAGCGGGTCAGTGCCGTCCTGCACCGCAAGACTGAGCACTAGGCACGGTATACCACGTTGCTCGAGGCCCTCAGCCAAGCGATCGGAACGCCTGCCGCGGACAACGCTGTTGAAGAGGGCTGCATGGAGGTCCATGGACTGGGCTACCTCGAGAGCCTGCTCCACGGTGGGAACAGGCCCGACTACTGAAGCACCAACTTCCTCCAGGATATCCGCGGTGTGGCTGGCAAGGAAGAAACTGTCCTCGACCACCAGGATGCGTCGACGGAAGAGATGCCTGTAAATCAAAACCATGACGCGAACCCTCCCTTCATCACCTGCTGGAACCGATCATGCCGAGTCCGTGATAATGGTAGCTCTAATGGACCCTGCGATGCAATATGTTTCGAATTGGAAACTAGAGCGCGGCCCGGCTTACGTGCGCCGGAGAATCACGTTGAGGTGGAGATGTACCAGGCGTAACGCCCGCGTTGCACTATTCCCCAGGACCACTATTCTGAGTTGTGATGGAGACGAGCGATGAAAAGCCCGTATATGAACCTGCCTGATCAAGCTTTCTGGTCGCGGAATTCCCCGCGATAGCGCTGGGTCGGTAGCGTCTCTCGTCCGGACCGATTTTGCCATAGCTCCGACGGATGCTGTGGCAACGGCTGGAAGCTGCTTTGCTCAGCATATCGCTCGCTATTTGGACCAGAGTGGTTTCTCGTATCTATGCGCCGAGAGGAGCACGGGTCTCGCAGATCCATTCGGCTACGACCTATTTTCCGCTCGGTATGGCAACATCTATACTTGCCGCCAACTGCTGCAAACATTCGACCGCGCTTATGGCCTGTTCAACCCTGTCGATGATGTCTGGCGCCGACAGGACGGCAGATACATTGACGCCTTTCGCCCACGCATCGCAGAGGACGGGTTTGCCGGTCCAGCCGCGGTCAGAAAGCGCCGCGAGCCACACTTGGCGGCGGTTCGGAGGGTCTTCGAAGAATGCCGTGTTTTCGTCTTCACACTCGGATTGACGGAGGCCTGGACCAGTAAACTTGATGGCGCGGTTTACCCGCTTGCACCGGGCGTCGTCGGGGCGGGTCGCGACGATGACGCGTACGATTTCGTCAACTTCAATGCTTCCCAAGTGTCAGACGACCTCTCCAGCTTCAGCGATAAGCTCCGTCATGTGAATCCGACTTCAAAGGTGATTCTCACGGTTTCCCCTGTTCCGCTCATCGCGACCTACTCTGGCCAACATGTCCTCGTTGCCAATACCTACAGCAAGTCTGTCCTGAGGGTGGCGGCGGAAGAGGCGGCCAATACGCATTCTGACGTGACCTATTTCCCATCCTTCGAGATCATCACTGGGCAACAGGCGCGCGGGCGCTACTACGCCGAGGATCTCAGGTCGGTTACAGCCGAGGGTGTTGAAGCCGTCATGGCCGTGTTCGAGCACCACATGATGAACAGGCCGGGGCGGCTCGGCTTAGCATCCGCGGCCTCGATAGCCGCGGCACCCCAAGGTAGGCTGCACGGCAGGCCAAGCGCTTCTGACGATGCAGCAGAGAAGACCGTAGCGGACGAACAAGCCGAAGCCTCCTTCATCGTCTGCGATGAAGAAGAGATTGAGAGAAGCGCGTCGAGTGCACATAGATGAGAATCTTAATCGTCGGGAACTGCCAAACCTCTGCCTTCCGAGATGCCACGCAGATCTGGCTTCCTGAAGCGGAGGTCGTGCACTATTCCTCGGCTGCGTCTTCAACCGCAGTGCAGGCCGAGGCCATTGCGACATCGATATCCAGCTTTGATGTGGCACTGATCCATCCCATCCAGGAAGCTAAATTCGGGCCGCTTCAAAAGAGCGCCCTGTTGAAAGCGGCGCACCGGAACCCCCATCTGATGCCCAGTCTGGCGTTTGCCGGGTTCCAGCCCGACTTCGTTTACATCAACAAGCCTGCGGGCAACACAGGTGTGGGCCCGCTTGGCGTATGCTCATCTGCCTTGGCTGCTGCTGCCTTTTGCGAAGGCATCTCAGCGGATCGAACGGTCCGGCTCTTCAACAGCTACGTCTATTCTCGCCTGGGGTACTTCGCCGAATTCGGAAGTGCCACGAGAGCGCTGGTTAAGTAGTTATGCGGTTTTGGCCTCGACGGCGAAGGCATTCTCGAGGGATGGCGCGGGCGCGCCTTCATGCACACGCCGATTCATCCGAAAGCATATGCAATCTCCGACGTTTGCCATGCAGTCCTGCGCAAGCTCGACCTGATAGATGATGTGTCGCCCGAACTCGGTAAGCGAGTTAATATCAGGGGCTGCCTGCTTTTCCGCCGCTCCTTGCCTACTACAGAAGGCAATCCTTTGAAGGTTTACAACCTCGCCGACTTTATCGAAGCCTCCTTCACTCACTTCGCGACGTTTCCTGCTGAGCTGCAGCAAATATCCAAGTCGAAACCCAAGATCTCGCGCGCCATCCAGTTTATCCATGACCAGGTCCACAAGGACTTCAATGATGCGGGCATCCACCGGCCTAAGCCCATGCTCGCGAAAACCTTCGCCCGGCCACGGACTCAATGGCCATCCCGGTGAACGCGGGGCTTCGGACCACTCCATCAACGAAGGCGGGGACGACCTGTTCCTGGCCAGGCGAGTCCCAACGACAGCCCCTGGCGCAGTGGGGTCACTGAAGTCCATCCGGTGCACCGTCCTATCGGGAGCAGATAACCTTTCCAAGAGGTGTCGTTCCCTAAGCCCGCCTTGGCTGCGAGCAATACGAATCGTCTTCCAACCGCTATGGTGGCTTCATGCCTTTCCCGTCCCGATCCGATCATCCGACAGAACTCCTGAACGCTGCGGAACGCGACCTGATCCGCCGTGAGTTGTCTGTGCGTTTCGGGTGTCCACCAGCCCTGGCCGATGGCATCGCCCTCCGGGTATGGCGAGCCGGACCGCTGGCCGGGCAACCGAAGGTTCCCGCCGCGATGAAGAGCATGGTCGAGCGCGAGCTTTTGGAGGTGAGCGCTGCTTCATCGCACATGGTTCGCGCCTACTTCACCGAAGCCGGGCTAAACGCGCTTCGTTGGCTGGCAACCCAACGTAGGGGCTTGGACCCGATGCAATTCGCGCATGTGCGCCGAGAGCTTGGAATGGGATTACTCGGAGCCGCGCGATAGTGGCGACACAGCGTCGTCTCCTCGGCGGCGGACATCCGGCGCGGGGCAGCCTGACTTCCGCACACCGGCGCTGACGGTCGCGGCGACCGTTTTCGGCGCCAAGCTATCGGCCTGGCAGCGGCCCCTCCGCCATTCGCGCGGAGCAGGGGCGGCCAAGGCCGCCCTCGCCCGCCCCTCGTTTGCGTCCAGCGGCTGCACGCCTCTCCGGGGAGTGCAGCCGCTGGACGCGGTCGCTCAGGCTCCGGAGATACCGTATCCGTCAGAATCAAGCTCCGGCGATCAGATCTCTAATCCGGCTGGCTAGGCTTTCCAGACTGAAGGGCTTCGTCAGTACGTGCATGCCCGGCGCCAGGTGCCCGTCGCCGACGACGGCATTCTCCGCATAGCCAGTGATGAATAGCACCTTCAGATCGGGACGAACTACCCGGGCAGCATCCGCCATTTGGCGTCCGTTCATCCCGCCGGGCAGCCCGACATCGCTGACAAGGAGATCGATGCGGGCGTCGGACTGCAGGAGCTTGAGACCCGTGGCTCCGTCAGAAGCTTCGAGCGCGGCGTAGCCGAGGTCCTCCAGCACCTCGGTCACCAGCATGCGCACGGTGGGTTCGTCATCCACCACCAGCACGGTCTCGCCGACCTCTGCGCGGGGCGCCTGAGTCAGCTCCGGGGCCGCCTCCGGTGTCTCGGCCAAGCCGAGGTGTCGGGGCAGGTACATGCAGACCATGGTGCCCTTGCCGACTTCCGAATAGATGCGGGTCTGCCCGCCCGATTGCCGCGTAAAGCCGTAGATCATCGACAGGCCGAGACCCGTTCCCTGGCCCAGTGGCTTGGTGGTGAAGAAGGGGTCGAAGGCCTTCGCGATGACCTCCGGGGTCATGCCCGTGCCCGTGTCGGAGACGCACAACGAGATGTACTGGCCAGGTGGGATGTCGCGTAGACGACCAGAACGGCCGTCGAGCCAGCGGTTCGCTGTCTCGATCGTCAGCCGCCCGCCGTCCGGCATGGCGTCGCGCGCGTTGATGCACAGGTTCAGGAGCGCGTTTTCCAGCTGGTTCGGGTCGACGATCGTTGGCCACAGCCCCACGGCTCCCACCACCTCGACGCTGATGCCGGGACCCATGGAGCGGCGGATGAGCTCCTCAATCCCGCCGATCAGCCGGTTCGCATCGGTCGGCCGCGGATCCAGTGTTTGACGGCGAGAGAAGGCGAGCAGCCGGTGGGTCAGCGCGGAAGCCCGTCCGGCGGCACCCTGGGCGGCCGCGATGTAGCGGTCCAACTCCTTGAGGCGACCCTGGGCGATGCGCGTGCCCAGCAGCTCCAGATTGCCTGTCACACCGGTCAACAGGTTGTTGAAGTCGTGGGCGATCCCGCCGGTCAGCTGACCCACCGCCTCCATTTTCTGGGACTGCCGCAGCTGCTCCTCGGCATGCATCAGCTCGGCCGTCCGCTCGGTGACACGTTGCTCCAGCGTTTCCGTCAGCGCGCGGAGCTCCAGGATCGCCCGGTCGCGTTCCGCCTCGATGGCGCGCCGCTCCTCCACGTCGATCAGCACGCCAGGAAAGCTCTGGGGCGTCCCGTCCGGCGCGTGCTCAACCCGGCCGTTCGCCTCAATCCAGTAGTAGTTCCCATCGGCACGCCGAACCCGGTACTGGTGCGCGTAAGCCCCCCCCCGGGCAACCACCTCTTTGATGGCAGCAGCCAGTCCGGCCTTGTCATCCGGATGGACCGTCGCGACCACCTGCTCGAGGCTGAGCCCCACCCGTCCGAGTGCGGGATCCAGGCCGAAGGTGCGTGCGAAGCCCTCGTCGACCGTGAAACAGTCGGTAGGCATATCCCACAGCCAGGTGCCGATGATGGCGCCAGCAGTCAGCGCGAGCTGGACGCGCTCGCCATGCAGCTTCAGTGCGGCCTCGGTTTCCCTGGCCTCGCTCACGTCGCGTGTCGTGCCAGCGACCGCTTCGACTTCTCCGGCCTCACCGATGACAGGCACCAGGATGTACTCGTAGATGCGAAGGCCAAAGGCGCCGTCGAATGGCACCTCGCCGCGCACCGGCTGCTTGGTGGCGATGACCTGCTCGATCTCGCGGTCGTGCATGGCGGCATGCCAGTCGGGATAGCCGAGTTCCAGGCAATTCCGGCCAACGGCCTCGTCCCACGTCCTGTTCCACATCTGGAGCAGGACCTTGTTGGCATAGATGAAGCGGTGATCAAGGCCCCAGACGTAGACCAAATCCGGTGTGTTAGTCAGAATGGCCTCATAGAGACGGCGCTGGCGGTCCGCCTCATGATGACTCCTGGCGAGCGCGGCCTCTGCCTGCTTGCGCTCGCTGATGTCGAGCATGGCGCCGATCATGCGCACCGCTCGTCCATCCACTCCCCGAATGATGGATCCGCGGTCCAGCACTTCGGCGTAGGTGCCGTCGGCGCGGCGGAAGCGGTACTCGCCACTCCAGTCCGTTCGGGTGCCCTCGATGTCCGCATGGATGTTGAGGTGGATGCGGTCACGGTCCTCGGGATGGATCTGGGCAATCCACCAGTCGCCGGTTGGCTCGACCTGGTCGGGCGGCCACCCGTAAGCTTCCTGCAGCGCCTCGTTCCAGAGGACGCTGTTGTCCTTGAAGCTCCAGTCCCAGATTGCGTCCCGGGTAGCCTGCTGCGCGAGGCGGAGACGCTCGTTCATCACCTCCAGCGCCCGACCTGCAAGGTGCTGTTCAGTCTGATCCCGCAGCACCTTGAGGTAGCCAATATGGACACCTGCCTCGTCGTGCAGGGGCATCATCTCGCCCGAAGCCCAGAAACGGGACCCGTCCCTGCGCGAGTGCCAGCGTTCGTCCGCCGCCCGGCCTGCACGGCCAGCCTGGTCCATCTCGGCTTCCACAACGCCGGAGATGCGGTCCTCCGGCGTGAAGAACAGGTTCGCCGGACGGCCAAGCATCTCGGCTTCAGTCCAACCCAGGATGTTCACAGCGCCTGCATTCCAGCCAATAACTTGACCGCACAAATCGATGCTGATGATGGCGAAGTCGGAAGCGCTGTCCAAGACTTGCTGCCGATGGGCCTCGGAGCGGGCCTGGTCGACCCGGAGGCGTGCCTTCCGAGCGAGGCTCCGGCGGAGATTGAGCTGCCCCATGGCTTGCTGGGCGAGGGTCCGCAGCATGAAGTTTTGCCGGTCGGTCAGTCCTCTCGGTCGCGGCTTGCTGTCGAGCACGCAAAACGTCCCGAGCGGCAGGCCCTCCGGCGACCTTAGAAGCTCGGCGGCGTAGAACCGCATTCCCGGTCCAGTGGCGACCAGCGGGTTACCCTTGAAGCGCGGGTCTTCCATCAAGTCGGGAACAACCAGTTCGTCGGGTTGCAGCAGGAGCTTGGCACCGAGGGCGTTGCCGAGTGGCAGTTCCCGCACGCCCAGGCCAATCTCGGCCTTGAACCACTGGCGTTCCCTGGCGACCAGGTTAACCACGGCGACCGGCGCCTCCAGGAGATCCGCGGTCAAACGGACGAGGTTGTCGAACTCATCCTCTCGTGAGGTGTCGAGGATGGCGTACTCGTCCAGAGCCGCCAGCCGATCGGCCTCATTCCACTCAAGCCCTCGCTTCACGTTATCCATCGTGGTCAAGATCCTAGAAGCGCTGCACGACAAGAAAGGACACGCCGTGCAGCTGCCTGCGGGCCTTCGTCCGGGTCTGCAGGTACACGCCTGCGCCAGCATCCGCACCCGTCAGACCACCATACCTGTGGACGGGTTGCGGCGCAGCTCTCCGCTTTCCTTTGGAGAGAGTGTTACGTGGCTGAAGGGCACGGACTCGCATTCGGTAGGAAATACCATGGTAGCCAACCTGACGAAATTCCCTACCCATGCCTCCTCCTTGAAGGACGTCATGGCCGCTAAGGAGCCGTACCTCAGGCTTGGTGTACTGCAGCGCGACAGGCCCTACATGACCAGTGCCTTTCGTAAAACGAATGTGTGGCGTGAAAGACACAGACGGTGTTAGACGTTGGGATGTGGCGTATGGGGCCGTAAATGAGCAACCCCGGTGGAGAGGCGCCACAGCCCCAGGGCGATCGGGGCTTGGTGGCGGAGGTCATGTACCTCAGGGCGGAGCTCGGGCGGGCACGGAAGGCAGGGCACCGCCTCCAGGTGTTGCTCGATAGTGCCACCGACTACGCGATCGTTACCCTGGGTCTGGATGGCCACCTCACATCCTGGAACGCGGGCGCAGAGCGGATCCTTGGCTGGAAGGCCACGGAAGCCGCGGGCCGCCCCTTCCATGACCTTTATACGCCCGAGGATCAGGCGGCGGGCGTACCTGCCATAGAGTGCGCGAAGGCCCTAGCGGAGGGGCGGGCACGGAACGAGCGCTGGCATCTGCGGGCCGACGGCAGCCGCTTCTACGCCAGTGGGTGGCTCATGGCGGTCCGCGACCCCGACGACCCGCAGGCCGTTCCGCGTGAGCTGCTCGCGATCATGCGTGATCGGACCAGCGGGCAGGAGGCGGTGGAGGCCATGCGCGAAAGCGAACAGCGCTACCGCTACGCCGTCGAGCTCAGCCCGCAGATTCCCTTCACCAGCGATCCGCGGGGCAACGTCCTCGACTTCAGCAGCCGCTGGAGCGTCCTCACCGGCATGAGCCACGACCAGACGCTGGGCTGGGGCTGGGCCAGAGCCATTATACCCATCGATCGCAAGTCGATCCTGCGGCGCTGGGTGCATTGTCTCCGAACCGGAGAGGCCTGCGACGTAGAGGGGCGTCTGCTTGCCGCCGATGGTGGCCCCCGCTGGTTCAGGACCCGCGTCTATCCGCGGCGCGACTTCGCAGGGACAATCCTCGCGTGGCACGGCGTTCTGGAGGATGTGAACGACCGACGGCAGGCCTGGGAACGCACCAAAACCCTGCTCGAGCTCGGTGACCGGCTCAGGGAGCTTCGTGACCCTGCGGACATCGTGCTGGCGGCATCGGAGGCGATGGGCCGCGCGCTGGGCGCAGCCCGGGTCGGCTATGCCGCCATCGGCGAGCGCGGCGCCGTGTCAGTCCTGTGGGACTGGACAGACGGCCGGGTCGGAAGCCTGGCCGACACGGGGCTAGGCGCCACCTCTCCCGAGGACGTCCTGCCGCTGGCAGCCCTGCTCAGATCCTCGAAGTCGGCAGACGTCTTGGCTGTCAGAGATGTGGAGGATGACCCAAGAGCGGCTGCCTCGCTGCCCTTCTATCGTGGAGCCTCCGTGCGTTCACTTATGAAGGTTCCTGTCCTCGTCGGCGGTGACCCAGCAGCCTTCATGTTCGTGCACGACACCACGCCGCGCGCCTGGAGCATTGAGGAGGTTACCTTCGCCCGCAGTGCAGCCGAGCGGGCATGGAGCGCCCTCGCGCAAGCTAACGCGGAAAGGAGCCAGCTCCTGCTGACACAGGAACTGAACCACCGGGTCAAAAACACCCTGTCAGTGGTCCAGGCGATGGCCCTACAGACCGTGCGGGGCTCTCCAGACCTAGCCACTTTCGGCACGGCGTTCCAGGCCCGTCTGATCGCACTTGCCCGCGCCCACGATTTGCTCACACAGCGGGATTGGCAGGGCGCGCCGGTGTTCGATGTCGTCCGGGCTTCGTTGGCGACAGCGGGGGACGTCCGCATCGACCTGCAAGGTTCCAGTGTCGGCGGGGAGATGCTTGTGCCTGCGCAGGCGCTTTCGCTCGCGATGGCACTGCACGAGCTATTCACCAACGCTGTCAAGCATGGTGCGCTCTCGGTTCCTCAAGGGAGGGTTCGCGTAACCTTGACAATCGAGAGCAGCGGCGCTCAGCGAATCGAGTGGGTCGAGCTGGGCGGCCCACTCCTGAAGGGGCCTCCCCTGCGCCGGGGCTTCGGCCTCCGGTTGCTGGAGAAAGGCCTGGCCCGGCAATCTGGAATGACCACCGCGCTGAATTTTTTGCCTGAGGGGCTGCGTTGCTCCTTGTGGCTGCCACGGATGCTAGGCTCAGGACCTATTAAATCTGATCTTGCGCTCTGATGGAACTGTGATTCCGTGGCAGCCGGAGGTGCTGCCATGGCCGACTTGTTCTGGCTGACGGAGGCGCAGGTCGCACGGATCTCGCCTTTCTTCCCGCTGTCGCACGGCGTGCCGCGGGTGGACGACCAGCGTGTCGTCAGCGGGATCATCCACGTCATCCGCAATGGCCTGCGTTGGCGCGACGCGCCCGCCGAGTACGGCCCGCACAAGACGCTCTACAACCGCTTCATCCGCTGGAGCCGGATGGGCGTGTTCAACCGGATTTTCGCAGGCCTGGCGGGCCGCCGAGGCCAGCCCGATCGGCTGATGATCGACGCGACCCATCTCAAGGCCCACCGCACGGCGGCCAGCCTCCTCAAAAAGGGGCTCTATCCCGATGTATCGGCCGGACGAAAGGCGGGCTGAACTCCAAGCTGCATGCCGTCTGCGACGGTCAGGGCCGTCCTGTCCTGCTGCTGCTCACCGAAGGCCAGATGAGCGATCACAAGGGTGCGGCTTTGATGCTGCCCCATCTGCCGCAGGCCAAGGAACTGCTCGGCGACAAGGGCTACGACAGCCGCCGCTTCCGCGAAGCCCTCATCGCCCGCGGCATCATCCCCTGCATTCCCTCAACGCGCAGCCGGAAGATCCCGATCCCTTACGACAAGGTGCTCTACCGCCAGCGCCATCGGGTCGAAAACATGTTCGGCCGTATCAAGGACTGGCGCCGCGTCGCCATGCGCTACGACCGCTGCGCCCACACCTTCTTCTCCGCTATCTGCCTCGCCGCAACCGTCCTCTTCTGGATCAATGAGTCCTGAGCCTAGCTTCTGAAGTGCTTCCCAGTGGCCACATTTGGTGACTGGCAATGATTGATTGCGGCCTGAGGCCTGAGCGGCCGTGAGCGGCAAAAGCCCTTGGACATGCCAGGCGCCACAGCCGTCAACTGGCAGGATGCAAGTAGACGCGCTGTAGGTGCGCTGGGCCTTCGGGAAAGAATTCAGCTAACGAGAGCTGAACTGGCGGTCCACCATGGCCTGCAACACTGCTAGGGTTCCGGTTCACCATCTCCTCGCGCTCGATCTTCCCCTTGACCACGAGCAGCCGGGCATTGACGAGCGCCGCCCGGTCGCGGTCGACTATGTTCGCGAAGACCACCAGGTTGGCTTGGCCGCGCTCGTCCTCGACGGTGACAAACACGACTCCCTTGGACGTCTCGGGCCGCTGCCGCATCAGCACGAGCCCGGCCAGCAGGATCCGCTTCCCGGCGTGTAGCTCGTTTTCCTCCCGAGTGTCCCGGCATCCCATGTCCCGCAGCCGCGGCCGCAGGAGCTCGAGCGGGTGGTGCCCAGGCGACATGCCCGTGGACAGGTAGTCGAGGACGACCTTCTGGCCTGCCAGCTCCGGCGGCAGCGTGGGGCTCGGTTCGGGCAGCAGCGGCGGTTCACCGGCGGCGGCGCTCTGGGCGGCCAGCAGCAGCAGCGGCGGGATGTCCTCCTCGACACCGCGGGCCGCCCACATCGCCGCCCGCCGATCGACCCCCAGGCCGCCAAAGGCGTCCGCTGCCGCCAGCGCCTCGGTCCCCTTCCGGGTCAGCTCGGCGCGCCGGACCACCTCCTCGACCGAGGAAAACGGCGACCTGTTCCCGGCCTCGCGGGCCTTCACGACACGCTCGGCCTCCGCCTGCGCCAGTCCGGCCGCCTGCCGCAGCCCGAGACGCAACGCCAGCCCCTCGGCGCTGTCGGGTTCCGGCTCCAGGGTGCAGTCCCAGTCGCTCCGGTTGACGTCCACCGGCCGAACGGCGACGCCATGCTCACGGGCGTCCCGGACGATCTGTGCAGGCGCGTAGAAGCCCATCGGCTGCGCGTTCAGCAGCGCGGCGGCGAACACCGATGGGTGCCACCGCTTCATCCAGCTGCTGGCATAGGCTAGGTGCGCGAAGGAGGCGGCGTGGCTCTCCGGAAAGCCATAGCTGCCAAAGCCTTCAAGCTGCTTGAACACCCGCTCAGCCAGCTCCGGGTCGTAGCCTCGCCGCACCATGCCGCCCACGAGCCGGTCCCGGTACTCGCTGACCCCCGCCGTGTGCTTGAAGGTCGCCATGGCGCGCCGCAGCTTGTCCGCCTCCTCGGGGGTGAACTCCGCCGCCACCATGGCCACTCGCATGGCCTGCTCCTGGAACAGCGGCACGCCGAGTGTCCTCTTCAGCACATCCTTGAGCTCGTCTGGATGGCCGTGCTCCGGGCTGGGTGACGGATAGACCGGCTGCTCCAGCCCCCAGCGGCGCCGCAGGTAGGGATGCACCATGTCGCCCTGGATGGGCCCGGGCCGGATGATCGCCACCTGGACGACGAGATCGTAGAACTTCTCCGGCCGCAGGCGCGCCAGCATGTTCATTTGGGCCCGGCTCTCGACCTGGAAGACGCCCAGGCTGTCCGCCCGCCGCAGCATGGCGTAGGTCTCCGGACAGTCACGAGGGATGCCAGCCAGGTCGAGCTCGCGCCGGTGGTGGCGCCGCAGGAGCGAGAAGCCCCGGCGCAGCATCGAGAGCATGCCCAGCGCAAGGATATCGACCTTCAGCAGCCCAAGGGCGTCGATGTCGTCCTTGCCCCACTCGAGGACAGTGCGCCCCTCCATGGCAGCGTTGCCGACCACGGCCAGCTCGGTCAGCGGGCCGCGGCTGATGACGAAGCCGCCGACATGGGTGGCCAGGTGGCGCGGGAAATCCTGGATCTCCTCGGCCAGCTGGAGCGTCCAGTTCAGGCGGGTGTCGGTGGGATCCAGACCGAGGCCGGACGCGAGCTCCGCCAGCGTCTGCTCCCGGCCCGGTCCCCACGACGCCTTGGCGAGGCGGCCGGTGACGTCCTCCGACAGCCCCATTGCCTTGCCAACTTCGCGGACGGCGCTGCGGGCCCGGTAGCGGATGACGGTGCCCGCGATGGTAGCGTGGTGACGGCCGTAGCGCTCGTAGATGTGCTGGATGACCTCCTCTCGGCGCTCGTGCTCGAAATCCACGTCGATGTCGGGCGGTTCGTTGCGGGAGGCGCTGACGAAACGCTCGAAGAGCAGGTCGTGCTTGGCGGGGTCGACGGCGGTGATGCCATGGACATAGCAGCAGGTGGAGTTCGCCGCGGAGCCCCGCCCCTGGCAGAGAATTCCTTTCCGCCGCGCAAAGCGGACCACCTCGTGCACGGTCAGGAAATAGGGCGCGTAGTCCAGCTGCTGGATCAGCCGGAGCTCGTGGTCGAGCCGCTGCTGAATGTTGGCTGGCACGCCGTTGGGCCATCGTACGTCGGCCGCCTCGGCGACGCGGCTGGCCAGGGTCTGCTGCGGCGTCCGGCCGGGCTCGAGGATTTCGTCCGGATACTCGTGCCGCAGCTGGCTCAAGGAGAAGCCGCGCGTCGCCTCCAGGACCCGCATCGTGCTGGCCAGCGCTTCTGGATGGCGAGCGAAGAGGCGCGCCATCGCCGCCGGTGGCTTGAGGCAGCGCTCGTCGTTCGGCTCGGCGTTCGGCCCCAAGGAATCGACGGTCACGGTGAGCCGGATGGCCGTGACCAGATCGGCCACCGGCTGCCGCTGCCGGTTGTGATAGCGGACATCGTTCCAGGCCAGCAGCGCGGCGCCGCACCCCGCCTGCGCCACGGTGTCGGCAAGGAAGGGCAGCCGCTCGTGGTCGTGGCCGTCCAGGTAAAAGGCGGCGGCGCAGAACAGCGGCAGAGCGAGGCTTTCCATCTCCTTGGCGGCCACGGCGAAGCGGCTGGCGAAGTCCGCATCCGGGCGCCGCGGCGGAATGGCGGCCAGGCACCAATCCCGGGCGTGCTCCACCATCTCGGCGAAGGATATCTGGCACTCGCCCTTGGGGGCTCGCATCTTCCCGCGGGAAAGCAGGGTGCTCAGCCGACCGTAGCTGGCGCGGTCCGTCGGCCAGGCCAGCCACGCGGTGCCATCGTCCAGCACCAAGCGGGTGCCCACCACGTAGGGAACTTCCTCCTCGCGCGCGGCGACGTGGCCGCGGACAACCCCGGCCAGGCTGTTCGTGTCGCAGATGCCGAGCCCGGCATGGCCCAGGGCCTTGGCGGTCAGGACCAGTTCGGCTGGATGCGACGCTCCGTCGAGCAAGGAGAAGTTGGAGCGGGCGCCGAGCTCCACGTAGCCAGGGGGCATGGCGTCACGCGAGCTCCCCGTGGAGGAACCAGCGCGGCGCCGCTCCGGCCTCACGCAACCGGCAGATCCACAGGCGGGGTCCTTCGGCAGTCTGGATCCGGTAGTAGTCCCGGATGGGCCGGTTCAAATCCTCGCCCCACCACTCCGGCTTCAGCCGCTCGGGCCCCAGCGCTGCCAGGACACGGTAGACGCGGCCGCCGCACTGCAGCCGCACCGGCGCGCCGTCCGACGCCGCGCTCTCGACCGTCATGGCCAGCGGCGTCCGCAGCAGGCGCAGAGGCCGCATTTCCTGCCCCCAGTCCTTTGGAATGTCGGGTGCCAGGTAAGGATCCGTGGGCACCGCAGCGTATTCCGGCCAGTGACTGGAAAGCGGCTGCGGACGAGAGATCGGGATTCGCTGGCGCGTTCGGTCAAGGAGTTCCGGCAGCGCGCCAGGACTCGCTGCCGTGCCATCACCGCCGCGGGCCATCTCGGCCTGCGTGCGGGCCACCGGCTCAGTCGCGGTGGCCTCCAGCACCATGCGCTCGAATCCCAGGTCGGGCTCGAGCTCGCCGACTGCTTCCCGAAACAGCTTGAACAGGTGACTGGCCGCATGCGACGCGGCGCCGGTGCCTATCGAAACTTCCTGAACCACGCGGTCGACACGGAAGCCACGCAAGACCAGGCGGCGAGCCCCCTCCCCTGCGTGCTCCATGGCCTGGCAGAGTTCCTCGAGCAGGTTCTCGAGAACGTGGTCGATGGCTGGCCGGGTGACGATGGGCTCGAGCAGGTGCCTGATGGCGGAGAAGACGGGCGGCGGTCGCACCGGCTGGATCGGCCGAGGGCGGGCGCCGGTGGCATCGTCCAGGGCGTCGAGCAGCGGGCGGCCGAATCGGCGGGCGAGCGGGCCGCGCGGCTGGCGCAGAACGTCGCCGACCTGCCGCAGGCCCAAGCGTCCCAAGTTGTGGACAAGGTCCTGGGACAGGCGGAGCGCCCCCAGCGGCAGCCGGGCCAAGGAATTGAGTTCCTGGCCAGCGGGCAGCACCTGCGGCGCCGCGCCGCTGCGCGCCAGGGCCGCGGCGCAGCCGGGCGTGCCTGCGATGGCGGCCAGTACCCGGTAGCCGCCACTGGCGAAGCTCTCCAGCACGGCTGCCAGCAGCGCGGCCTCTCCGCCAAACAGCGCCTCGACACCCGTGGTGTCGAGCATCAGTCCGTCCTCGCCATCGACGGCCGACAAGGGCGTGAAGCGCAGCGCCCAGAGTGCCAGCCGCTCCAGGATGGCAGCGTCCCCATCAGGGTCCGCGTCGGCCAGAATGAGGTCCGGCAGGATTGCCTGGGCGTCGGCCAGCGCCTGGCCCGGGGACAGGCCGGGAGCATCCGTAGCGGTCAGGCAGCGCCGGTTGCCAACGGCGGCCCAGACAGCCAACGGCCGGTCATCCCAATCAGGATGCTGGCGTCGCAGCCGGTCCAGAGGGAGGTAAGGCAGGCACGGGGCCAGGTAGCGGCGGCTCACGCGTATTCTGCGAAGGCGGCCTCCTCGACCTCCAACGCACCTTCATCCCAGCGGACATCCCAGCTGCCTGGCCGTCCGGCGCGGCAGCGAAGCAGGTCCAGCCGCCAGCGTGGTGCGCCGCAGCGTCGGCGAGCGATGCCACCCGCCATCGGCTGACGGCGCTGGACGGGCCATGTTCGGCCACGTTCCGCAGCAATAGCCCGACTCGCGGGGAGCCCTCTGCCGCCAGCTGGAGGCGCCGAGATGCGGTCATGTCCAGGCGATCCATTTGGAGCACTGCGCCGCCCAGAGCTGGCGAGCGGAGCGCCTCCTCCATCGTCCACAAGCCATCAGCAGGCTGGCGATAGCTCGCCTGCAGAAGGCGGTCGGCGCGCAGCCCGAGGGCATGCAGGCCGGGTGCCCAGACGCCTTCGGCATGGGCGCTGATCCACAGCACAGGCCCATCGGTGCGGCTGAGGATGAGCGTGCACAGGGCAAGACCGGCGCCGAGGTCGGATGCCTGGACCTCGTGCAGTGCGCCCCGGGCCAATCCACCGCCGGGCAAATGGTCATCGATGGGAGGAGTCAAGCTGATTGGGGGCAGTGTCGCATCGCCCCCGGTGCCGCGCTCGATCCTGGCGAGCGAGGCTCGGAGGTCGCGCAGAACGGCGTCCGAGGCCGACATCGGGGAACCCTATCCTGCGCTGTGCAGCCGCGCGGGCGGCAGCTTGAGGACAAGGAAGCCCGAGCGCTCCAGGTGCTTCACCAAGTGCTCGGCGGCTACGCTGGCGACCAGCTGGCCGCCGGATGGACGAGGCTTGCCGCGCTCGTCGTAGCGCAGCGCATAGGCGAGAGCGTCGGCCACCTCATCGGGCGATGCGGTGGACAGGCCGGGAGGCAGGGGGATGGGG